>JAAAOR010000051.1 GCA_009908735.1 Spirochaetota bacterium
CTCGGAGGCGCCCCCGGCGCCGCTGCTCCCCATGCCGCTGCCGTGTGGCCACTCCTGCCGGCCGAGGAGCACTACCTCATCGCCGACCTCGGGCTTCTCGGGGAGATCGGTAAGGTCGAGGGTGATCATGTCCATCGACACGCGGCCGCACACCGGTACCCGGGTGCCGTGAACCAGGGCGGTCCCGCAGTTCGAGAGCGCACGCCGGTAGCCGTCCCCGTAGCCTACGGGCACGACGCCGATGCGGCTCCCGGGCGCGACGGTGTAGCTCCTGCCATATCCGACCGTCCATTCGCGGTCGTAGGTGGTAACCTTCGCAAGTGCGCTTACCACCGTCATGCAGGGGCGAAGATCAACGACACCGCGCATGCGCTCGGCCACTGAGCGGCTTGGATACATCCCGTAGGCCGCCACGCCCGGTCGGACAAGGTCGAAAGCCGCCTCGGGGCCAAAGACCATGATGGCGGCACTATTTGCCACATGGCGGAAGCGCAGGGGCACTCCGGCCCGCTCGATGTCGCGTACGATCTCGCCGAAGCGCTCGAGCTGGCGGCGAGCCGCCCTCAGGTCCTCCTCGTCGCTGTCCGGGAAGTGACTGAACACACCTTCGACCTCGATTCCCGGAAGGCCGGCGATGCTTGCCACATCCTCCACCGGCGAGTCGCTGAGCAGTCCCATGCGGCCCATGCCGGTGTCGATGTTCACGTGTACGTGCGCCCTCACGCCGGCAGCCTCCGCGGCGGCGGACAGGAGGCCGGCGTAGGCGTGGCTCGATACGTTGAATCTGGCCTCGGGGTCGCAAACGGCGGCGGGGAGCTCGTCGTCGAAGAGATCCTCGAGAATGAGGGTAGGATGGCCAATGCCGGCGGTGCGCAGGGCGGTGAGCTCCTGGGCGTTTGCGATAGCAAGCATGGCGACGCCCTCTGCGACTGCCCGGTGGGCGACCGGCGCCAGGCCGTGGCCATAGGAATCGGCCTTCACCGGGAGAACCAATCCCGCACCACCCGACTGCGCAGCGAGCGCAGTCAGGTTTGCGGCAAGGGCGTCGAGGTCGACATATGCCCTCGTTCGTCGTGCAGGAAGATCGCTCATTCGAAGCACCTACTCAGCGGGCTGTTGCTCGTAATCCTTGAGCGCCTGGAACACCACGCCACTGAGGGCAATCAGAGCAACGAGGTTCGGCAGGATCATCAAGCCGTTGAAAGCGTCGGAGAAGCTGAACACGAACTCCAGCGTCGAGACCGATCCGACGAACACCAGAACAACCCATATCCACTTGTAGTACTCCGCGATGCGTCGACCCGCAATGTACTCCAGCGACTTGAATCCGTAAAAGTACCACGTCAGCATCGTCGAGAAAGCAAAAAAGATGAGGCCGAAGGTGACGATGAAGTTGCCAAAGCCCGGAAGCTGCGCGCCGTAGGCGGCGGTCGTCAGTTGTGAGCCGTCGAGTCCGCTTACGATCTCCATCACGCCGTTCGGCATGGTGAGGACGCGGCTGGTGAGGATAACGAGTGCAGTCATGGTACACACGACGATGGTGTCGAGGAAGGAGCCGAGGCTTGCGATGATGCCCTGGCGTACCGGATCGTTCGTGCGGCTAGCCGCATGTGCGATGGGCGCGCTTCCGAGGCCGGCCTCGTTGCTGAATACACCACGGGCCACGCCGTAGCGGATAACCGTACCGAGAAGGCCTCCACCCACGGCCTTGCCGGAGAAGGCGTTACCGAAGATCCAGCCGAAAGCCTGGCCGATCGCGTCGTAGTTGACGGCGATGATTACGAGCGATCCGATGACGTAAATGACCGCCATGACGGGGACGATGCGCTCTGCAACGCTCGCGATGCTTCTAATACCGCCGATGATGACCAGCGCCACGAGAAGGGCGAGGATGACGCCGCTGATCCACACCGGAATCCCGAGCGTCTGCTCGACAGACTGTGCCACCTGGTTCGACTGCACCATGTTGCCGATGCCGACCGAGGCGATAAAGGCAAAGATCGCGAATGCTCCGCCGAGCCATTTCCAGTTACCGCCAAAGCGGTCCTCCATGCCGCGGCTCGCGTAGTACATCGGGCCGCCCGACTTTTCGCCGGCTTCGTCGGTAACCCGGTACTTAATGGCAAGCACCGCCTCCGCGAATTTTGTAGCGCCACCCAAAATCGCCGTGATCCACATCCAGAACACGGCACCCGGTCCGCCGGCCACGATCGCGGTGGCCACCCCGGCGATGTTTCCCGTACCGATCGTCGCGGAGAGTGAGGTCATGAGCGCCGCAAAGGGACTGATGTCCCCATCTCCCTCCGATTTCTTAAACAGGAGCCTAAAAGCGTAGCCGAGCCTGCGATACTGAACGATGCGGGTGCCGACCGACAGAATCAGGCCGGTGCCAAACAGAGCCGTGATCATGATCGGCCCCCACGCGAACGAGCCAATCGCCCCGATCACCGCGGTTACAGTTTCCATGCGCGATACCTTCCCCTCTGATGTGCCACGTGTGAACTCACCTTCGTTCGGTTTTACCCACCTGTCAAGTGCGCTTCTTAGCGCCGCGCGAGGATCAGCTCATCCATCGATCGCTTCGGCACGTAGTGTGTCCCCGCGTCGTCGCGATAATACTTGATGCTCCCGTCTGCGGGGAGGTCGACGATGCGAGCGTCTTCCACCGGGGCGCCAAGCGCGACGACAAGGAGGGGCTCGTAGCGTGAGTCGATTGAGAGCTTGTCGCGGAGCTCAATCCAGTTTACCGAGGCCACCATGCACCCACCGTATCCGCCCTCGGACGCCGAAAGCAGCATATTCTGGCATGCCAGGCCCATGTCACACCAGACGAACTCGGGCTTCACCTTCACCTCCGTATCGTGAAGGAAGACGACGTAGGCGGTCGGGCGTTCGCCTGCCTCGGGGCCGTCCCAGTCACCGAGGTAGCCGGCCCACTTCAAAAGGGGGAAGATCTTCCGGTTGGTGGACGGGTCTGCTACCAGTATGTAGCGAAGTGGCTGCGCATTCATCGCCGACGCGGAGAGGCGGGCGTTGGCCGTCCACTCCCGAAGTTGGGCCATTGTGACGGGACTGGATTCGTCAAAGCGACGATAGCTGCGGTTTTTCTGCGCGAGCTCGTTCATCATTGGTGGGCTCCTTGTCTCTGCGAGTATGGGTAGCCATTCTAGACCGCCGACGCTCGCCTGCCAAGTCCAGCGGGCGGCGCAGCGGCCTCGCCTCGCTCAAGGCGCGCCCCGAGCGTCCCGTATTGCCCAGCAGGCGCCAGGTATCGTATTATTCGAATGAAACCACAGTAGTAATCTTTTCGTGGCACACGCCCGTATCAGGAGAGAAGCCGCATGGCCGCACACCCGAATTCTTTTGGTGCTCGTTCGACATTCAAGAGCAAGAACGAGACCTTCGATTATTTCAGCTTATCCAAACTCGCCGACGCGGGGTTTCCTGGGATCCATCGGATGCCGTTCTCCGTCCGCATACTCATCGAGTCGGTGATGAGAAACGAAAACGGTCGCGAGATAACAGCGGAGCACGTGAAGGAGCTCGCCGCATACGATCCGAGGAAGCCGGCGGAGACGGAACTGCCGTTTAAGCCTGCGCGCGTACTCTTGCAGGACTTCACCGGCGTGCCCTGTGTGGTCGATCTGGCGGCGATGCGAAGCGCCATGGACCGCCTCGGCGGTGATCCGGCACGCATCAACCCGGAGCTTGCGGTGAACCTCGTCATCGACCACTCCATCCAGGTCGACTTCTTCAACCGCATGGACGCTATTAAGCTCAACGCCGACATGGAGTTCAAGCGAAACCGCGAGCGCTACGAGTTCCTGCGCTGGGGTGAGCTTGCTTTCGAGAACTTCTCAGTGGTGCCGCCGGCAAGCGGCATCTGCCACCAGGTGAACCTCGAGTATCTCGGTCAGGCCGTCCGGGCGACCGACTCGGAGGACGGTGGTAATCGCCTCGCGTACTTCGACTCCCTCGTCGGCACCGATTCCCATACGCCGATGATAAACGGGCTCGGCATCCTCGGCTGGGGCGTGGGCGGCATCGAGGCGGAGGCCGGCATGCTCGGCCAGCCCATCTTCATGCTGGCACCACCGGTGGTAGGTGTGAAGCTAAGCGGCAAACTGCAACCCGGAATTACCGCCACCGACCTGGTACTCACCGTCACCGAGATGCTCAGAAAGCACGGCGTGGTCGGCAAATTCGTCGAGTTCTTCGGACAGGGACTTTCCGGGATGACGGTACCCGATCGGGCAACCATCTCCAACATGGCGCCCGAGTACGGCGCGACGGTCGGTTATTTCCCCATCGATCAGCAGACCCTCGACTACATGTACTCCACTGGGCGCCCGCTGGACCTCATCGAGCGCGTGGAGGCCTACGCGAAGGAGCAGAGCCTGTTCCGCACCGACGACACGCCGGACCCGGAGTACCAGGACGTGCTCGAGCTCGATCTCTCTACGGTGGAGGCAAGCATTGCCGGGCCCAAGCGGCCGCAGGACCGCATCGCCCTCTCCGACGTGCATCGGGCCTGGGACCACAGCCTCAGCGCTCCGGTGAAAGACCGCGGGTTCGAGGTTGCGACCAAAGAGCTCACCAAAACCGCGACCGTGACCCTGGACGACGGCACGCAGACGGAGCTACGACACGGAGATGTTGCCATCGCCGCGATCACGAGCTGCACGAACACCAGCAACCCCTCGGTGCTGCTTGCCGCCGGGCTCGTCGCCAAGAAGGCGGTCGAGGCGGGCCTGCACACGAAACCATACGTAAAGACGAGCTTTGCGCCGGGCTCCATGGTGGTGACCGAGTACCTCAAGCGCACCAATCTCATGACCTATCTGGAAGCCCTCGGCTTTTACCTCGTCGGCTACGGCTGTACAACCTGCATCGGGAACAGCGGGCCGGTTCCCGAGCCCATTGCACGAGCGGTCGAGGAGAACGACCTCGTGGTCGCCGGCGTGCTTAGCGGAAATCGCAATTTCGAGGGCCGCATCAACCCGCACACCAGGGCGAACTTTCTGGCCTCGCCGCCGCTGGTGGTGGCCTACGCGCTTGCGGGTAACGTGGGCGTCGATCTCGAGAACGAGCCGATGGGGCACCGCGAAGACGGCTCGCCCATCTACCTCAAAGACCTATGGCCGAGTGATGAGGAACTGTCGGAGTACGTAAAGAAGGCCCTCGACCGTGACGCCTTCATCAAGAGCTACGAGGGGCTAGAATCCTCCAATGAGCAGTGGAACAACATAGACGTCTCCGCCTCCACCCTCTACGACTGGGACGAGGACAGCACCTACATCCGCGAGCCTGAGTTCTTCACCGGCATGAGCCCCGAGGTGGAGCCGATCCGGCCGATCGACGGCGCGCGCGTGCTGGTCTGGGCAGGCGATTCGACCACGACCGATCACATAAGCCCCGCCGGCGCCATTGACCCCGACAGCCCCGCGGGCCGCTACCTGATCTCGCAGGGCGTGGACAAGAAGCACTTCAACTCCTACGGCAGCCGTCGTGGAAACCACGAGGTGATGGTGCGCGGCACCTTCGCCAACATCCGATTCCGAAACCTCCTCGCCCCGGGCACCGAAGGAAGCGCCACGACCTATCTTCCCACCGGTGAGGTGACCGACATCTACGATGCCTCGGTGCGCTACCGCGAGGCCGGTGTCCCGACCATCGTCATCGGAGGCAAAGACTACGGGATGGGCTCGAGCCGTGACTGGGCCGCGAAAGGGCCTTTCCTTCTCGGCGTGCGCGCGGCAATCGCCGAATCCTTCGAGCGAATCCATCGCAGCAACCTGGTCGGCATGGGCATTTTGCCGCTTCAGTTCGGCGACGGCGAGAACGCCGAATCCCTCGGGCTCGATGGATCGGAGACCTTCTCCATCAAAGTTGATGATGGCCTCACGGCCGGCCAGAGCGTGGAGGTAGAGGCAAAAAAGCCGTCCGGGGAGACTGTGACTTTCACGACGCGCTGTCGCATTGACAGCCCCGTCGAGGTCGGCTACTACCGCAACGGCGGGATCCTGCAGACGGTGCTGCGCAGGTTCATGGCGCGGTAGCCAGTGTTCGGCCCGCGGGGTCACAGCGACTCGCAGACACTCCCTGCAGCGGACCTCCAATCCGCCGGAAAGCGACGCCTGCCGGCCGGGGAGCCTCGATGATAGGGTTTTTTCGCTGGTTGCTCGGCGGTGACAGACGACGCGCATCGGATATCCCAGATGAGTCCTGGGCGCAGGCCCTCGAAAAGCATCCGATCGTGCGCGTGCTCTCCGCAGAGCAGACGGCCCGGCTTCGCGCCCGCACGGGTGAGGTTCTCTCACGCATCAGCATCGATACGGCCCGCGGCGTCGATAGGGGCGAAGAGCTTCGCCTCTCGGTGGCACTTCAGGCGGCGCTTCCCGTGCTCGAGCTCGGCGTGGTGTGGTATCGGGCAATTCGCACCATACTGCTCGTTCCCGGGGAGTACGAGACCGAGCTTACCACCGTCGACGAGGCCGGCGTCGTTCACGAGGGCGTGGACACGATCAGCGGCGAGACGGGACCTCAACAGCCGGTCGTGCTCTCGGTCGCCGACGTGGAGGCCTCGGGATGGGGAGAGGGATACAACGTCGTCATCCACGAAATGGCGCATGTGATCGATGCGGCGGACGGTGAGGCCGACGGCATTCCACCGTTGCCGACGGGAATCGAGCCCGGGCGCTGGAGCAAGGTCTTCGCCGCCGTCCGCAGTGACCATGAGCGCCGCGTGCGGCGCAGCGAACGGGGCGGGGCTCAGTCGCGCGCGACCATGAAGCCCCCCGTCCTCGATCCCTACGCCGCCGAGGGGCCGGAGGAGTTTTTTGCCTGCAGCGCCGAACTGTTCTTCGAGCGTCCACGGCGGCTGAAGCGTGCCTACCCCGAGCTCTTCGAAGAGCTTCGAGCCTTCTTCGGGTTCGACCCGAGCGGACTATCGGGCGAGTAAGTGCTCCCAGCGGATGCCGCTGCCGCTTTCGATACCTCGGGCCGCCCGTGCGCCTCTGATGTCATCCCAGTGAAATGGTGAGAGACCGGGAATGAGATTCTTCTCGCTTCGGAGCGCGGCCGCGTTGTCGTCACCGACGGGCTCACCCGCGACGATGTCGCGGGTTGCCAGTATCGAGCGATTCGATCGCCCGTAGTTCGACTGCTCAGATCGGGCGAGCCGCTTCACTCCGTCGCCGAGTATGCGCGCCACTCTCTCATTGCCGAACCGGCTGCAAAGCTCGTCCACGGCTTCAGCCGACGGGCGACCTTCGACACCACGGATTGCTGAAACCATGGTGGCGAACTGCGTCGGCTCGAGCGCGATCCGATCGTCCAATCCCCCGCCGGAGCGTGAGAGTGTAAAGTGTTTCTCCACGGCGCGGGCACCAACCACGACCGCAGCCGCCGGGACGAGCTCCGGATCCAGGGAGTGGTCGGAGACGCCGACCGGCACGCCAAACACCGCCGCGAGGTTTCCGATCACCCGCAGATTGTAGTCTTCTTCCGGGGCGGGGTAGGCGGTGACGCAGTGCATGATCGCGCTGCAGGCGTTGCCGGTTATCTCCACGGCATGCTCGATATCCGCAAGGGTGGATACGCCGGTAGAGAGGATGGCCGAGAGGCCCGCCTCACGCACGAGTCGCAGTAGCGGAGCGTGATTGAGCTCCGGTGAGGCGATCTTCACGGTGTCAAGGCCGACCTCGCTGAGTACCTGTAGGCTGCGAGGACCGAAACAACTTGCGAGAAATGCCACACCGCGGCTGAGACAGTGTTCGGCCATCTCCGCGAAGAAATCAGGTGTAACCTCAAGCTGACGAAAGCGCTCGAAGAGCGGGACCTCTCCACCGGGCAGGCTCACCATGCCGGTCTTCGGATGGACGATCTCATCGGCATAGACGATCTGCGTTTTGATGCAGCCGGCCCCTGCATCCGCGGCCGCATCAATAAGCTCTCGGGCTCGCCCGCGGTCACCGTCGTGTGAGGTGCCGATCTCCGCTATTGCGATGGCGCTGTCGGCCGCGAAGTAGCGCTCGAGGCCCATAGGTTTCGATCAGCCCGCCGCGGTGCGAGGTCCGATGCTGTCGCTTCCGAAGTACGGTTTGAGTCGCTCGGGAATGCGGATGCTTCCGTCTTCCTGCTGATGATTCTCAAGGATGGCGATGATCGCCCGAGAAACAGCAATTGCCGTACCGTTGAGCATGTGAACGAGCCGGCGGTGCTTGTCTTGACGGAATCGGACGCCGAGGCGCCGGGCCTGATAGTCGGTGCAGTTCGACGCACTCGTGACCTCGCCCCAGTCGCCCTTCTCGCCTCGTCCCGGCATCCATGCTTCGATGTCGTACTTTCTGTAGGCGGGCCCCCCGAGATCGCCCGTGCAGGTGTCAACGACACGGTACGGAACTTCGAGACCCTGGAAGATCTCCTCCTCTATCGCGAGCAGCTCGTCATGGATCCTCTCCGATTCCTCCGGCCGACAGTAGACGAACATCTCCACCTTGCTGAACTGGTGGACCCGGTAGAGACCCTTGGAAAATTGACCCGCAGCTCCCGCCTCTCGCCTGAAACAGTGCGAGAACCCAGCCATCCGAATCGGAAGAGAATCGGCGTCGAGAATAGAATCTGCGTGGTAACCGCCGAGGGTGATCTCCGCCGTGCCGACGAGACATGTGCCTTCGCCCTCGAGGGTATAGATGTTACTCTCGGCTCCTCGCGGGTTGAATCCGATGCCGCGCGCAACTTCCTCTCGCGCAATGTCAGGCGTGATCGTAGGCGTAAAGCCGTGTTTCACCAGTACGTCCATCGCGTAGCGCGAGAGGGCAAACTCGAGAAATACCGCCTCGTTTTTAAGGTAGTAGAACTTGGTCCCCGATACCTTCGTTGCAGTCTCGAAATCGATGAGGTCGAGGGCCTCGGCGATCGTGACGTGGTCTCGCGGCTCGAACCGGAACTCGAACGGCGTGCCGACGCGCTTGAGCTCGGCGTTGTCCGCATCCGTGCTCCCGATCGGCGCTCCCGGATGCGACATGTTCGGTATGCGGCCGGCCTCCTCGTTGAGATTCGCCTCGATGTCTTTCACCTTCTGCTCGAACTCGGGAATCTGGGCCTTCAACCGCTTGCCCTCTTCGACGAGTGCGGCTCGCACATCTGCATCGAGCTGTTGTTTCATTTGTTTGGCGTTGTCGTTGCGACGTGCCCGTAGCGACTCGAGCTCCTTGATGGCATCGTTTCGCTCGTCGTAGAGTCGTGCGACAAGCTCTGCGCTCGCATCTACATTTCTATGGCGGATGTTCGCCTGCACCTCATCGACGTTCTCGCGGATGAACTTGGGATCAAGCATGAGGGAATGATAGCTGCAGCGCGTCCGCGTTTCAAGCCGGCCCCCTCCGCGAAGTATATAGCAGCGTGTTGGTCAGCGCAGACGCAAGTCGAGGTCGCGCAGATTTTTGGGAGCGAAACGTGCTACGCCAAATCCTTCGACAGCTTCGATCGCTCAAAGTTCCCCATCCCGCAACGATTTGGTGGAAATTTACCAACAGGCTTCTTGATACCCAAGCAGTCTATTCCAGCTCCGTTGCGCGGTTTGCTGCTCTGCTCACCGCATCGATCACCGCGGCCGAGAAGCCGCCCTCTTCGAGCGCGGTGAGCCCCTCTATTGTGGTTCCGGCGGGGGAGGCGACGCGGCTGGCGAGGGAGATTGGATGCTCGCCGGTTTCCCGGACCAGGGAGGTTGCTCCGTCGAGGACGTCGAGGGATGCCTCGAGGGCCTGGGGGTAGGGCATGCCGGAGCGCGTTGCACCGAGGGCCATCGCATGAATAAAGGTGAAGGTGAAGGCGAGCCCGGAGCCTGAGACGCCTGTTATGGCCGACATAAGCTTCTCTGGAATTTCCTGCGGAGTTCCAATCGCCCGCGCAACCTCGAGGGAGGCGTCGCGAAAATCACTATCCGCACCCTCCGCAAAGGAGACGCCGACAACGGCTTTGCCGACTTTCGCGGCGAGGCTCGGCATAAATCGAGCGATGTTCGTCGTGGCGAGCGCGTCGGTAAAGGTCGAGAGCTTTGTCCCCGCGAGAATGCTCACCAGCTTGAGCTCACCCGATATCGGCGCGAGCCGCTCCACCATCTTCCCGACATCCTGCGGCTTTATTGCCAGCACCACGACATCACTGAAGGAGACCAGGTGAGCAAGCGACTCGGTGAAATCGCGAGCTCCGTGCGCCTCGATTGCTGCAAACCTTCGCTCCTCTGAAACTTCCACCAGCCCGAGCTCGAGCTCGGGATTCCGTGCTTTGAGACCGGACACGATGGCCTCTCCCATGTTGCCGTACCCAATGAGTCCGAGTCGCTGTAGCATGCTCATGACCATCCTTTGCGCTGCGTCGTGCAGGCCAGTGCTTACGTGCCATCCGGCGCCGCGAGAGCATCGACGCCCCCGGGGGTTGCCGGGGACGCCGAGTTTTGCCGGTCGCCTTCGGGGTGCCGGTGATTTTAGACCTTCGAAACCGCGTCCAGCACAGCCTCGTAGTCGGGCTCCTGCGCGATCTCGGGCACGAGCTGGGTGTATCGAACCGTGTTGTCTCCGTCGACGACGACCGCACGCCCAAGCAGCCCGGCAAGCGGACCGTCGGCCTGTTCGATGCCGTAGCGGCGTCCGAACTCCCGGTTTCGCAGCTGGGAGAGTGTGACGACGCTGTCGATCTTTTCGGTCTCGCAGAAACGTTTCTGCGCGAACGGCAGATCGGCGCTCACGGTGAGCACGACGGTGTTGCCGAGTTTCTTTACCTCCTCGTTAAAACGCTTGGCCGAAGCGGCGCAGACGCTCGTATCGAGGCTCGGAACGATATTTAATATCTTCGTCTGCCCGGCGAAATCAGAGAGACCAACGTCGGACATGTCTTCTTTCGTCAGCGTGAAATCCGGTGCTTTCTCTCCCACTTGTGGAAGGTCACCGCTGGTGTGAACGGGATTTCCCTTAAACGCTATTTGAGCCATCTTGCTCCTCCTTACCCTGTAGTTTGCGCCCCGGCATCCTGTATGTTCATGACGGCCGGGACGGTTCGGATGCTCTTCATCACCTTTTTTACGTGATCGCGACGGTCGAGCTCCATGGTGAAATAGGCCTCGAGGTTGCCCGTGTCGTTCTCTTCAACGCGCCCCTCGATGAGGTGGCCGTTGAGCTTTCGTACCGCGCCCTCAATCTCGCTGAAGAGGTCGGAGGTTTTCCGCGCGGTCACCTTGAACCGCCGGGTCGCCCGTGGTGAGACCGTTTCCCATTCGACGTCGATCGCGCGCTCCTCGTAATCAGGGATGAGCTTGAGATTGGGGCAGCTGCGCTTGTGCACGATGATACCCCGACCACGGGAGACGTAGCCTACGATATCGTCTCCAGTCGTCGGGCTGCAGCATCCGGCAAAGTGAATCATGAAATTGCGGTCATTTCCGATACGGACGCCGACCTTTCGCTGGTCGAAGATCTTGTTCTGAGCGGGCGCCTGTGCGGGCTGTTGCGAAGCTTGTTCTTCGGTTTTGGGCTCCGCCGGCTCCTCCTGTTTTCGCCGTGCGACGATGCTGCGGTCGATGATGAGGTTTTCGTCGTGCTTGTTGAGCCAGTGTCGGATCTTCGACCGTGCGCGACCGGTGTGGGCATAGCGCAGCCAGTTGAGGTGAGGGTGCGCACTGGGGCTGGTCATGATCTCAATGACCTGCGTGTTCTTCAGCTCGGCCTTTAGCGGGATGATCGATCCGTCGGCTTTCGCCCCCGAGGTGTGATTCCCAACTTCGGTGTGAATGTGGTAGGCGAAGTCGATGGCGGTAGAGCCCTTTGGAAGCTGTATTGCATCGCCCTTCGGAGTGAACACGTAGATGCAATCTTTGAGGATTTCCCGCTTTATCTCCTCGAGAAACTCACTAGAGGTGATGCGCTGCCCGTCGAGATCCCGCACACGGTGCATGATTGCGAGGTCGTGGCTGTCCGATCGCTTGCCACGTCCCTGCTGCTTGTAGAGCCAGTGGGCGGCGACACCGTACTCGGCTGTGCGATGCATTTCGAAGGTGCGGATCTGGATCTCCAGCATCCTCCCGCCGTAACTGAGCACGGTGGTGTGGAGACTCTGGTAGCGGTTCGCCTTGGGCATGGCGATGTAGTCCTTGAATCGCCCCTCGATCGGTGGCCACAGACGATGCACGAGTCCGAGTATCGTATAGCAGGCGGTCTCATCCTTCGCGAGAATGCGGATTCCCAGGCTGTCATAGATCTCGTCGAGCGGTTTGTTACGCCGCTTCATCTTCTCGTAGATCGAGTAGAAATGCTTCGCCCGTGCGTCAACCTCTATCTCCAGCCCGGCCTCGACGGCCCGCTTGTGGATCGCGTTCTTTACCCGCTCGAGGTAGTCGGCACGATCCTGCTTCTTCTGCCGTACGAAGGTCTTTATCTGGTCGTAGGTCTCATGGTTGAGGTGCTTGAGCGACAGGTCTTCGAGCTCGTCCTTGAGCCAGGATATGCCGAGACGTCCTGCAAGCGGCGCATATATGTCGAGGGTCTCTTGGGCGATCTCGCGCCGGCGCTTCTCGTTCTTGTACTCGAGGGTGCGCATGTTGTGCAGCTTGTCGGCGAGCTTGATGAGTATCACGCGGATGTCTTTCACCATCGCTAGGAGCATCTTGCGGATGGTTTCGGTTTCTTGGACGTTCTTGTTTTGCGCCTTCACCGTCGCGATCTTGGTCACCCCGTTGACCAGGGCATCGACGTCGCGACCGAACTCCCGCCTGAGATCCTGGCGGGTCATTTTGGTATCTTCCAGAACATCGTGCAGAAGCGCGGCCGCGACGGTGGAGGCGTCGAGGTTAAACTCCAGGAGAATCTCGGCAACCTGGAGAGGATGGATAAAGTAGGGCTCGCCCGAATCGCGGAGTTGCCCCTCGTGCAGCGTGCGGGAGGTCTTCGCCGCCGAGATAATTCGCCTGCGGTCGTCGTCGGCGTAGTTTTCGAGTTTTTTTTCGAATGCCGTAATCGTCTCTATCATACATTATCCGCGGCGGCCGATCACAACGCGGCTTCGCCCGGCAAGATCCTCTCGGGTGCCGATTGCTTGGTAACCAGCATCCTGCATTATGGTGGGGGCAGCCAGACCCTGCTCATCCCCGATCTCGATTACAAGATAACCATAAGGTTTTAGCGAATAAAGAGCCTCCCCTGCGAGCCTCCGCACGAGCTCCAATCCGTCGGCCCCGCCGTCGAGGGCGTTCGGAGGCTCGGGCCAACCCCGCGTCTGCATCTGCGCCACCTTGTCACTTCTGAGGTAGGGCGGGTTCGCGACAATGAGGTCCCAGGTGCCCGGCACGCCACTGAGAATGTCGGCGGAGAAAAAGGGCAACTGCGCCCCGAGTATCCGGCGACTGTTGAGCAGGAAAACCTCTCTCGCGCCCGCCGAGAGATCTGAGCCGGCCACCTCGATACCCGGTCGCTCCGCGGCGAGCGTCACGGCGATCGCTCCCGACCCCGTGCAGCAATCGAGCACCCTCGGCGGGTCCCCGTCCGGCGAGTCCTCGCCGGCCCTGCCGCCGGTCGCTCGCGCACCCTCGACCCGCTCGCCGGCAGCCCGGCGGTCGATGATCTCGAGCGCCGCTTCAACGGCGGTTTCCGTGTCCGGGCGAGGAACAAGCACCCGCTCGTCGACGTAGAAGAGTCTACCGTAGAACTCCTTCTGTCGGCGGATATAGGAGACCGGAATTCCGCGCTCACGCTTGGCTATGGAGTCGCGATAGTTCTCGAGCGCGCCGGCCGGTACATCGCTGAGGAACTCCGCAAAGAGATGCTCCTTGGTGACGCCCATGCAGAAGGCGAGAAGCACGGTTGCGTCGAGGTAGGGTGTTTCCGCCCCGCCGCCGGTGAGCCGGCTCGTGCCCTCGAGAATGGCCTCGCGTACTGTCATCATCAGTTCCGTCAGGTCTCGGCCTTCAGGGACTCCTCACGGTCGGTGAGCTTTAGCGCCTCGACCGCCTCGTCGAGCTCACCCTGCATAACATGATCGAGTTTGTAGAGAGTGAGGTTAATGCGATGGTCGGTGACGCGGTTCTGGGGAAAGTTGTAGGTGCGGATGCGTTCCGAGCGGTCCCCCGACCCGATCTGACTCTTCCGCGCGGAATCCCGCTCCTGGCGCTTTCGCAGCTCCTCGGCCTCGTAGAGCCGCGCTTTCAGCACGCGAAGCGCTTTCGCCTTATTCTTGTGTTGTGATTTCTCGTCCTGACAGCTCACCACGGTGCCGGTAGGAATATGGGTGATGCGCACCGCGGAATCGGTCGTGTTTACACTCTGTCCACCGGGGCCCGAGGAGCGGAATACATCGATGCGCAGGTCCTCGTTGGCGAGCTCAATATCGGTGTCCTCGGCCTCCGGGAGAACGGCCACCGTCACCGCCGAGGTGTGGATCCGGCCCCCGGACTCGGTAGTGGGAACGCGCTGTACGCGATGGACGCCGCTCTCGTACTTGAGTGTGCCGTAGACGTTCCGGCCGGCCACGCTGAACACGATTTCCTTGAAGCCGCCGACCTCGGTCTGACTCTGGTCCATCACCTCGATCTTCCATTTATTCTTCTCACCGAAGCGGCTGTACATGCGGTACAGGTCTGCGACGAACAGGGATGCTTCGTCGCCCCCGGTACCCGCGCGAATCTCTACGATGGTGTCTTTGCCGTCCAGAGGGTCTTTCGGCACGAGCATGATCTTGAGCTTGCTCAGCAGCGACTGCTCTTTTTCTTCGAGCTTTTCAAGCTCTTCCCGGCCCATGGCCCTCATGTCGGGGTCTTGCTCCTGCTCGACGAGATCGCGCGTTTCGGCAAGCGCCTGCTGAGTCTCGGCGTACTCGTCATAGGCGGCGACGATCTCGGAGAGGTGGGAGTGCTCCTGCATGAGCTCCTTGTACCGTTTCGGATCCTTGTGGATATCGGGGTCGGCGATGAGCTCCTGCAACTCCTCATATCGCTGTTTCAGTTCCTCGAGTTTTTCTTCCATGTACTTGTCTCCCGCGTCCTCTCGCCTCAACCGCGGCGCGCGAAGCCGAAGAGGCTTCCGCATACGCCGCCCGCGATGTGGGCGAACTGCGCAATGCTGTCCTCTCGCAACGCCCCCACGACCTCCCGTGCGAGGAAGAGGACCACCACGAGGATGAAGGTCAGCGGAATC
>JAAAOR010000069.1 GCA_009908735.1 Spirochaetota bacterium
GTATTCCTCGGGACCTGGGAGCTCTCCGACTATGTCCCGCCGGCCACGCAGACCGTGGGAAAGTATTTTCGGGAGTTCATCCGCATCTTTCGCAACAAGTCGTTCCGGATCCACATCGCGATGTACATCGCCGCCTACAGCGCGGTAGATATTCTCATGGCCGTCTTTGCCTACTTCATCACCTACTACCTCGAGCGGCCGGGTCTCTACTCGCTGGCAATCGGCAGCCTCCTCGTCGCGCAGATTGCCATGCTCCCTGTCTACGTAAGGATCGCCAACGCCCGCGGCAAGGGCTTTGCCTACCGCCTGGGAATGGCGCTGTGGGGGAGCGGACTCCTCCTTGTGTTTTTCGTGGTGCAGCCGGGATCGCCGGCGTGGCTTCTCAGTGCGGTGTGCGTGCTGATGGGCGCGGGGCTTTCGGCAGGCATTCTCATCCCCTGGGCAATGCTTCCCACAATCACCGACGTGGACGAGCTCATCACTGGGCAGCAGCGCGCCGGGACCTACTCCGGCGCGATGACGCTCTTCCGAAAGCTTGTGCAGGGGCTCATAGCCATCCCTACGGTGGGGCTCGTGCTGCAGCTCATCGGCTTCGTCTCCAATCAGCCGCAGTCACCGGAGACCATCGAGGGGCTCAGGATTTTCTTCGTCTTTGGCCCGGTTGCGATTATCGCGCTGGGGATTTTCGCCGCCGCGGCGTTTCCCATCATGCCCCATACGCATGAGATTATTCGTGGTGAAATCGAGCGGCTTCGAAACGGCGGGCGCAAAGAGGAGGTGGACGAAAAAACCCGTGACGTCTGCGAGACGGTCACGGGTCTGCCGTACGGTGAGCTCTATACGGGATCTTAGATAACGTCTTTGAGCTGCAGGCCGTTCTTCTTGAGATAGGGAAGGAGGCCGACCTTGCTTACGCTTCGTAGCGCGCGTGTTGACAGCCGTACCCGAACGGCCCGACCGAGCTCGGGGATATAGAGCCGCTTGTCGACGATGTTTGGCTTCTGCCACCTGTTGGTCTTGTTATGCGCGTGAGATACGTTTTTGCCCGAAAGTGGCTTTTTGCCCGTGATCGTGCATTTCCTCGACATGATAAGAACTCCTCTCTGCGTGGGAACCTAACTTATAACGATTTCGCCGCACTTCGTCAAGCAGAACGTGCCGCACTGTCCCGCGCTCCGTCAGCCTGACTGCCCGGAGACTTCGGTGGTCTCGAGCACGGCCTTACCCTGCAGATGCTCGACGGCGAGGAGCCACTTGTACGTGTTGCCCCGCGGCGAGGGAATGGTCACCCGGTACATGTCGCCCTGAAAGTAGAACTCGAGCGGCTCACCGTTCTGGATGTTTACCCCCTCGATGAGACGGACCGGGAAGGTGAGGCTCGTGCCGCGCCGCCGGCCGGTAAAGCGGATCTCATCGCCGAGGAGGTCGAGGCTGCCGCGATCGATCATCTGAAGCGGCGTCGATTTGAAGCCGCGGTAGAGCACGATGTCCGGCTCCCGCATCAACGGTGCGGGGGCTGCGACGCCGGCGTCATGCTTGCCGTCCGCCGTGCTGTCGGGGACGCCGGAGTCGAGGTATGCCGTAAACCGCCTTATCTGCCACACATTCCACGAGCGCACATTGTCGAAGCGGAGGGTGCCGGCTGCCGCCTCGAAAAAGCCGAACGCGTTGTAGCGCACGGTGTAGGCACAATGGGTGCACCTCAGGAGGTTCCCGGTCGAGCGGAGGGTATGCCGCGTTTCGCAGCGCGGGCAGGTGAAGAGGACGGCCTCGGCGTATTCGGCGCGGTTCTTCCCGCCGAAACGAATCATCGCCTCGCGCTGATAGTCGAAGTCGTCGTGGGAAAGCATATTGACGAGGCGCTCGTATACTTGCGGCACCGTGAGTCCTTTGACGTCCTCCGGCGTGAAGCCGAGTTTATACTCGATGTGGACCCAACCACGCCGGATCGAGCGTGACCAACGCGGGCGCGAGAGAAAGCCGCCCTTGAGCTCTACGATGACGACGGGAACTTTGAGCGATTTTACCAGCTTTGCGGTCGAGTAGTAGATGGGCAGGCTGTGGCCGTCCCAGCTGCTCTGACCTTCGGGAAAGATGCCGATGATGCCCTTACGGTGTTTGATCTTGACGATATTCTTTACCGTTTCGAAGTCGGAGAGGGCCTTTGTCTTGGGGATGCTGCCGACCAGGGAGAGCCCGAAGCTCACCAGCCGGGAGCGGAAGTTGGAGTCGGAAACCACGTAGTGAATGGGTGCGGGCACGTGGGCGTTGAGCATGAAGGGATCCCACATGCAGCCGTGGTTTCCCATAATGAGGTAGGGCGGCTCGAGCTTCTGCACCAGCTCGGCGTTCTCGGGCACGGTACGGAAGCGCCACTTGAGATAGTTGCCGAGCGTTACGCGGATCACCCAGTGCACATATCTCGACGACCGAATCTTCCTGAGCTGACGTCGTTTGTCCCGTCGGACCTTGCGCGCAGGCCGCCCCGCGTCACTCATCGATGTCCTCCGTGTGGTACGCATGCATGCGTGGCCCGCATTATAGCGAAAACCCCGCGACCTGTTCCATACGTGGGCTATTCCGGTCTATATTTGCAGGCCATGGGACCGGATCCGACGGTTCATCCGGGGAGAGTTACCGGCGGCCTACTGCTTGCTCTCGCCTTTGCCAGCATCTATTTCAGCCTCGCCGGGCCGATTCCTCTCGAGAATCCGGGGGCGGGTGACGTTCCCTACTTTCTGCTGATCGCACTTCATTTTGCCTGGGCCGTCGGGTTGATCTTTCACCGGGGGCTAAGCGGTGTGGATGTGCTCAAGCGCTTCGTGAGAGTCCCCGAGGTTCTCCTCTCCTACGCGCTACTGCTGTTGCTCTTTGCCTACTTCTTTGCGCTGAACGCCAACATGGACTACGTGCAGCGCTTCATAGAGAGCGGCGGCAACCTCCGCCTTGCGTTTGACACCACGACCGAGCGACGACTGGTGTTCTTCCGCTACTTCCCCTACGTCGCCATCGACGCGCTGATATACGCATATTTCCGAATCCGCCACTTTCGCGTCATAGCCGGCGCCGAACGCCGCGCGCGGGCGCTGACCCGCTTCGGCCGAGTCGCGTCCCGGGGCGCTCGGCGTTCCCGTACCGCGGCGGGCTCTCCGAGCTTTGCCGGGGAGCGGGCGACGGCTCCGGGCGAAGGAGCACGCCGCGATTTCCTCGGTGACTTCGCGCGAGTGTGGGGACTGCTCCTTGTTTACGCCGCAGTGTTCCTCACCGTCATCTCATACCCCTCCTTCCTCAGCCTCGACGGGATTGCAGTAGTCGGCTGGATCTCGCTCGTTCCGCTCATTCTCGTGCTCCGGGCACAGTCCTACGGGCGTGGCGTCTTCTTTGGGGTCGTCTACGGGGTCTTTACGACCCTGCTCGTGAACTACTGGCTGGCCACCTTCAGTCTGGTCTCGCTCCAGGCCTCGGTTGTGATCTTTTTTGGTTTCTACCTGGTGTTCATGGTGGTCGCGCTCCTCTTCTACCATTGGACGACGCGACTTCAGTTTCTGCTGCTGGCGCTCGCCTGGACGGCTTTCGAGTTGGGGCGCTCCTCCGGTTTTCTCGGATATCCCTGGGCCCTCGTCGGCCACAGCCAGTACGGCTTCCTCTCGCTGCTGCAGGTAGCCTCCCTTACCGGCGTGTGGGGTGTGAGTTTTCTCGTGGTGCTGGTGAACTCCGCCATCGCCCACGCCCTGCCCATGGACGGGCGGCGTCGCCGCGCCCATCCGCTGTTCATCGCGGTTGCGGCGGTCGGGATCGTCCTCGCAGGCGGGCAGATTGCCCTCGTCCAGGCCGGCAGCCAGGCCGACGCCGGCACCGGCACGGACCCGGACGAGGTAGTGCGCATCGGTCTTATCCAGCAGAACTCCGACCCCCGCAAGCAAGAGTACGACCGCACCTTCGACTCCCTGCGGAACCTCAGCGACCAGGCGCTCCGCGAGGATCCCGACCTTGTAGTGTGGTCGGAGACAGCCTTCGTGCCGAATATCCGTCGATGGAGCCAGGAAGATCCCCGTCGCTACCGTCTCGCGAGGCTTGTCCGAAGTTTCCTCGAGTACCAGGCGCAGATCGACACCCACCTCGTTACCGGCAACGACGACTACCGCCGTGTGCTCGACGAGGAGGGGGAGGAGATCGAGCGGCTCAATTTCAACGCGGCGGTCTTCTTCTCGCCGGAAGGCGACCGTCTCGAGACCTACCACAAGATACGCCTCGTACCCTTCACCGAGCACTTTCCCTACGAGGAAACGCTGCCCTGGGTATACGATTTGCTAGTGGAGTTCGACGTCAACTTCTGGGAACCGGGTGACGAGAAAACGGTGTTCGAGCACCCCCGGTTCAACTTCTCGACCCCGATCTGCTTCGAGGATATTTTCCCCAACGAAGTGCGTGGCTTCGTCCAAAACGGCGCCGAGGTGATCGTGAACATCACCAATGATTACTGGTCCCTCACGCCAGTGCAGGCCAAGCAGCATTTCATGGGCAGTATCTTCCGCACGGTTGAGAACCGTCGTCCCATGGTTCGCGCGACCGCCTCGGGACTCACCGCCCACATCGACCGCTGGGGCCACATTCGTGCGACTGCGCCCTACTACGAGGAAGCGTATCTGGTTGCCGATGTAAAGATTCCCTCAGGCGATGTGACCACCGTCTACACGCGATTCGGCGACTGGTTCCCGCTTGCCTCGGCCGCTGGGGTTATCCTACTGGCGCTCCTCTCGCTTCCCCACTACGTTCGGCTCCACAACACGCCCGAGGCGAAGGCCCGACGACGGCTCGAGCGGCAGCGCCGGGAGTTCCTGCGCAGGAAGCTTGCCGCCCGCCGGAGACGGTTGCGGGCCAGGTGAAGCATTGAGCCTGGCGGTCAGAGCCCTGCTTCGATCTCCACGCGTCGGTTGAGCTCCTGCCGTTCCCTATCCCGCGTGACCGGCGCTTCGCCTCCAATTCCCCGGATGTCCACCTCTCCCCCCGGGTCCCAACCCGCGGTCTGCAGGTAGCGGTAGACGTTTCGGGCACGCTGCTCCGAGAGGTCGTAGCGGCCGCGTTCGGTGCCTGCAAGGGCGGTGTGTCCGGTGATGCGTACCGTCACCTCGGCGGGGTAATCTTCGAGACGCTCTGCAATGTCCGAAAGCCGGGTCCTCGCGCGGGCTGTGAGCACGGGGCTGTCGGGGGTGAAGTAGACTGACCACTCCGCCGGCTCGACGGCTTGCGGGGAGACGGGCTCGGGTTCGGCCTCCGCGCGTCCATCGGCCTCCTCGGTAGCCGCGTCGTCTTCGGCGGCCGCGCCGGCGGGCGCCGCGTCGTCGGTGCCGGTTTCACCGGCGGGCGGCGTCTGTCGTCCCTCGGCCGCTGCCTCGGCAGCCGGTTCCTCCCGCGGCGCCGTCTCGTCCGTTGTCGTCTCGTCCGGCGCGGTCTCCTCCCGAGCGGTCTCCTCGCTGACCGGCGTTTCCGCCACCGGCGCCGTGGTTTCACCGCCGGGCAGGCCCCCAAACACGAGGAAGGCCACGGCTGCGAGAAGTAGAATCAGGCCAAGGGCCGCAGCGGCCACGGCCGTGCGGCTGCGGCGTATGTAGGGCCGCACGTCGACGCGCTCATCGTGATAGAGGCGATCTTCCACATCGAGACGGAGCCGGAGCTCGCCGGCGTGGTCCACGGTCGAACGCAACCTCAGAAGTGCGCGTCGATTGGGGAACGCAGGGAGGTTTCGCACGTCCATCGTGGTGAGCTCGGTTCGTTTGGTCCCGCGCAAGACGTAGAGCCGCACGAGGGCGCGGCGCTGGCCCCTTTCTATCGCCGCAAGGTCCATGGTGCCCGACGCACCGTAGGCAAGCGGCGTGACCTCGACGATCCGCGAGTTGTCGATCTCTACCCCGAGCCGTACGTCACGCATGTCTGGCAATTCCTCGCGACAAGTATCCTACAGGATTGCCCTGTTTGCAACACGGCTGTTATGCAGGTGCGTTACTTGGTCTGCAGCGTGTGCACGGCGGGGCGACGTTTGTGGCGGCGGTACATGAGCCACAGAAAGACCGCCCCGACGGCCAGCATGATGAGACTCAGGACCTGCCCCATCGTCAGGTTCAGGACGCTCACAAAGAGCTCGGGTGGGTTCGCCCGCGAGGAAAGCTGCACGATGAAGTCCATGCCCGGGTCGGGCTGGCGGAAATACTCGAGGACGAAGCGGAAGAAGGCATAGCCCACGATGTAGAGGCCGAGAACGGCCCCGCGAAACAGTTTTCGCTTTCGAAACACGAACCACAGAACGGCCCAGAGCACGATACCCTCGAAAAAGGCCTCGTAGAGCTGGGAGGGATGGCGGGGGAGGTTGATGAGAAGCGTGCCCGGATCGATCTCCATGCCGACTTCCGCGGCAACCCGCCGCACCCACTCCTCGCTTGCGGCGACCGGGCGGGCGGTGGGAAACACCATGCCCCAGGGTGCGGTCGTCACACGACCGTAGAGCTCTCCGTTTATGAAGTTACCAAGACGGCCAAGGGTGTAGCCGAGCGGCGCCGCGGCGGCCATCACATCGGCCCAGGCGACGAAGTCGATGCCTCGCCGTCGCGTGAACAAGAGGGCCCCCACGACGCCACCGAGAAGCCCTCCGTGGTAGCTCATCCCCTGCAGCCCCGTGAAGTTCATGTCCGCGTCGAATGGCCAGAAAATGAGCCACGGCTGCGTCAGGTACTGAACGGTGTCGGCATAGACCAGCGTGGCGAACACGCGGCCGCCGATGAGAAGCCCCACGATGGTCCAGAAAAAGAGGTCGAGGATCTCTTCGGTCTGCACCGACGGTTCGCGGCGACGGATCTCATAGCGGAACAGAAAGAAGGTGACGATGAACGCGAGGAGGTACATCACCCCGTACCAACGGATGGGCAGGCCCGGAACGACGCGCGGATCGAGCCATTCGGGATACGCAATATAGGCAAGCATGGTTACCGTCCTTCGGAGTTTTCAACTTGTGAGATGGGGATGCGCGTGAGGCGGCCCGTTTGCTCATCAAAGGAGATTACCACAGCCTTCTCCGGTGCGGTGAACTCCATGGTACGGCCGTGGCTCTCGATGCGCACGCCGGGAAAGATCGTGCCCTGAATACGCAACTCGGAGGGATAGTGCTCTTCGAACTTCTCGCGAAGACTGAACAGGCGGACGCTGAGTTGCTCAATCATTTTCATGAGCTTTTTCTTCTCCTTGCGCAGTTCTTCGAGCCGTTCGCGGTCGTCCGACTCCTCCCGCATCGCGGTGTCGTCCTTGGTAATCTTGAGCTTGAGCTTTTCGATCTCTTTCTCTGCTTTCTCGATTTGATCGGCAATCAGGTAGTCCTGGCCGAAAGAGATCTCGGTGGCGACGCCCCGGCTCGAGCCGAGATTTTGCGCCCGCAGGCCCTTTCGAACCCGAACGCGCCCACCGACTACCGAGCCTTTGTCGGACTGGAGGCGGAGGGTTCCGTTGCACTTGACCGTGGAGTGCATGCAGCCGCTTTTCATGTTTATATCTCCAACCGAGAGAAGGGTGGCCTGCTCCGCAAAGGCCACTTGAATGCGGGCTTTAGAGCGCAGCACCGCTTTCCCGGCGCCTTTTACGCCCTGCTTTAGGATGATGTCTCCTTCGGCGGACAGGAGGCAGGCTTCGGCGCCCTCGGCGATGCGGATGTCCCCTTGTGCCAATACGTAGTAGCCGGCGTCCACGGCGCCTTTGACGTACACCGAGCCTGGGAACTTGATGTTCCCGGTCTCAACGCCGACGCTACCCTTGACGGTACGCGCCGGGCGCACGTCAAGGCTCGAGCGGTCGGCCGCGAGCTCGCCGCTTACCGCAGCCACGACGACGGTGCTCCCGTCTTCCTGTTCCTCCGCGCGAACGTTCTCTCCGAGCTGCATGTCGCCGGTCCCGGCCCTCTGCGGCTCGATTTTCGCGCCGGTGACGTCGTAGCCCGGTGACGGCTCCTCGGGTGGCGGCGGAATCCGCATGAGCTTCGTGCCCTTGGTCACGACGGTTGTGTCATCGTGATGCTTGTGGTCAACTCGGCCGTCTTCCTTTACGGTGAAGTCCTTGCCGGAGGCGAGGCGCACGAGGTACTGCGGCGAGCGGCTTTCCACCGACTGCGGCTCCGTCCCCCGCGCGACTACCGCGCGGAATACCGGCCCCTCCTCGTTTGCGTGTCGCACCGCCTCGAGGATGGCATCTCCGTCGATGCCGTGGCTCACCCCCGCCTCCTCGACCGCCCGCCGGGCATCATCCACCGAGAGTCGGCTGCCGGTTCCCTCGCCCTCGAAGAGCGAGAGGAACGCCTGCATCTTGTTGTTGGCGATTTCGGCCGTTATCTCTGCGTCCTTGTGCGGGCGCACCCGCATGCGAGTGACGCCGGTTTCCTCGTCGGTGGCCTCTTCGAAAACGCCCTCGCGGCTTGCAACGATAACGTTGTCTTTCTGTTCGAGATTCTCGTAGAGCTTTAGCTCGGGAGCGTGACCGGCGGGTGCTGGGATAGTTGCTCCGTAGACGTCAACGCCCGGCGTGCCCTCGACTTCCGGCGGCATCGCCGCCACTCGCTGCTCGGCGGATACCCGTGCGGCGCGCTTCACATCGGCAATCGGGAACTCTGCGAGGGATTCGATCCCGGCGAGGAGCCCGGGATTTTCAGTGGCACGGCGTCTGAGCTGCTCCACGACCTCGTCGGCGAGAAAGCGCACCGAGAACTCGACCTCCCGGTCGGGACCGGGCACCGGCGCCTTGCCTTCGGCGAGGACATAGCCGTAGAGGTCGCTCTCCGGGCCGTTGTAGAAGGCCATGATGTCCTCTTTGACCTTCTCGAACTTCATCCCTTTGAGCTTGCTTGCCCGCAGCGCGTTTCCAAGCGCCTTGAGGTCGAGCGCCTTTCCGCGGCCACGGCCCTTGCTGACGTTGAGGACCGCTTTGCGCTTCTCATCGAGCACCACGATATCGTAGGTCGCGTCGCGGCTCGTGGTGATCGGCACTCGCTCCACGGGGGTCCCGGTCTCAATGGCCCGGCGGATAAGCTCGGAGATCTCCTCTTCGTCTATGAGGGAGTCGGTTTCGAAGCCCTTTTCTCCGGCGGCGGCGACCACCCCTTCGGCGGTGGGCGGGGAGTGTGACGTGTCACCGGGATTGAAGGTGAAGTAGCAGGTGGCCTGATCGTCGGAGAGGGCGAGCTCCCAGTCATGCAGGCGATGAGGAACGACATCAAGCCAGTTGCTGCCTTTGCGAAGGAAACCGGTGTCCTCGGCGAACACCTCTTCACCGCGACGCACGGCGTGTGAGCCGATGTAGAAGTTTGGATCGGCAGGCACCCGTGGGTGAATGATCTCGCCGAAGAGGCTGCGCCCCGGTATCCCCGTTTCCTTGGGGATCACATCGCCGATCTTCTCCCCTTCCTGTACGTACCCGGTCTCCTCCACCGTGGGGTCGACGTAGACCCGCTCGGGCACGGTCTGGGTCTCGACAACCTCTACCGTCTCCTCTTTCGGAGACTGAAACGGGAGCTTGGGCTTTTTCTGTACGGTTTTTTTCTTCTTTACGCGCTTCTTGCGCTCGAAGACGATCTCCGGCGGACCCGCCCCACCTACTGTCTGCTCCGCGGCTTGCTTCAGATCCTCGGGGACGGGGTGCTCGCGCAGGTGAATGCGCTCCGGCTTGGGTTGTTCCGGGTGCAGGCCCTCGGCGATGACGACTTCGACGGCGCCGCCCGTTTTCCGGGCCTTCTTTGCAGCATCGGTGAGTTTGCGGCTTACATCGGACCCCTCGTAACCCTCCTGAACGCCACGATCGGTGAGGAGTTTCACGACGTCCGCCCCGGTCCAGGTCTCTCCCTGGCTCTGGGGCGTAACCCGCAGGCGTGCCTCGACGCCGTCGTCGTCGATGAGAAGCTCGACTTGTCCCGTAAACGTGCCGTCGCTCTTTGCCATCTCAGGATCTCAGGTCCGGTAGCCCTGCTGAATTGCCTTTACCAGCTTCGACTTATACAGCATATTCTCCTTGCGGAGGTGACGGATCTCGAGCTGTTGGTTCTTGATCGTCTCGATGAGGTCTCCGGTGGTCAATGTCCCACTGTGCAGCAGCTCCTCGACATAGCTCTGTTTCGTATCGAAATCTGCTGAGGCCTCCATATCGGCCTCTTCGTAGGTCTCATCGATGGCGTCCACCGCCAACGGCCCCTCGTCCTCCATCTCAAGCTCGACCAGCTTGTCGGCAATCCGGTAGACGGCCTGCGAGATGATCGACTGCGGCTTGTACCTGATGATGGGCAGGGCGGATGCGAGTGCGATGTCCTGCAGGTCGTCGCGGTACACGACGCCGAGATGCTCGAGGTCCAGGTTCAGGTACTGGCGGCATGAGCGGCGCAGTCGATGCGCCTTGTCGGCATCCTTCGGGTCCTCGAGCATGTTCAGGACGATGCGCGGTCGAAACCTCCCGAGCGATGCCTCGAGTTTCGCGAAGCTCTCCGGATCCACGTGCGCGATGTTATCTATGATCTGCGGGACGTACACGCGCTGCAGCGTATCGCTCTGTTTCCGCAATTTCTGCAGGTACTGGTCGCCGGGACTCTTTTTCTTGCACGCATTCTGCATGAGCCGGAACATGGCGTTCTTGAGAAATAGGTAGGCGTTGACGGTGGAGGTCGGCGTGGGCGTGCTCACGATAAGACCGGCCCGGGAGATCAGAAAGAAGTCCAGGGTGTTCAGGCTCGTTCCGGCACCGAGATCGAGAATGAGGTAATCAGCCTCGAGTGAGGTGAGCCTACGGATGAGCATTCTCTTTTGGGCGCTTGAGAGATTCGCGAGTCCGGGTATCTCCGCATCGCCGGGTACGAAATGCAGGTTCTTTTGGTCGGTCTGCAGCACGATCTGATCGAAGGTGACCCCGGAGTGCGTGAGAAAGGTTCCCAGACCGTATGCTACATTCCGCATTCCCAGGATGATATGGAGGTTCGACCCCCCGAGGTCAAGATCGACTACAACTGTTCTCTTTCCGCTCTGTGCCAGCGCAATGGCAAGGTTTGCCGCAAGTATCGATTTCCCCACACCGCCCTTGCCGCTGGCGATCGGAATGATCTGCATTCAGTCACTCCTCGTTTCCCGAGGGTATAGTAGCAGCACGACGAGCAAGATGAAATCGACTAGGAGGGCCCCGAGAAGAGCCGCGACACTCACCGCTGACCACGGCGGATCCAACAGGGACGGGGAAAACCCGCCGCGGAGGAACGCAGCGGCGCCGGCGAGCACCGAGAGGAATTTCCCGATTCGCAGAATTGGGAGGTAGGCGGCTCGCCGTCCGGGATAGGTGCCGACGACGAGAAACGCCGCTGCCAGAACGAGTTGCGGAGCCCCGAACCAGGCCATCCCGATGACGTTTTCAACCGATTGGAGGTTGAGCATGCCGAGGGAGAGAACGTTTAGAAGTGTAAAGAATCTCAGCAGCTCCCAGGCGCCGCCGCCGAAGAAAAGGACCATGTGGCGTGTCACGTTATAGGCGAGTGTACGGTTGGACCCCGATGCCGTCAATAGAGAGCCCCGCGGTAAAACTTGACCGATTCGCGGAGGGGCTGTTACAGTCTATGTATATTCAACAGCTCAGTTGTTGCAACAAAGTTGTTGCAGGAATATTTCAGGGAAAGGAGTGAAGCATGCGAAGACTAAGCATTGCACTGGTAATTCTCGTTTTGACGGCAGGTATGGCGTTTGCCGCGGGTCCTTGGCAGGACGGTACCTACACCGCACAGGGTGACGCGTTCGATCACGGGTGGAAGAACATGGTCCAGATCACGGTCATGAACGGGTACATCACGGCTGTTCACTTCGACGCCATCCCTGAGGAGGACGGTGGCAAGTACAAGTACGTTGCGTCCGTCCAGGGTGACTACGGCATGCTGGAAAACAGCGACGCGCAGGCAGCTTGGTACGCGCAGGCCGACCGCGCCGAGGCCCGTCTCATTGAGTGGCAGGATCCCGCCTCGTTTCAGAGCTCCGGTGGCGCGGACGCGGTCTCCGGTGTATCGGTCACGATCGCCCCGTTCTTCGAGCTCGCTCAGGAAGCGCTCAGCGGCGCACGTCGTTAATCCGGCAGACTCGCGCTGTATTACAGGCGTTGGGGGCCCGGCGATCTCGTCGGGCCCTTGTTGCTTCGGGCATCTGCGTCTAGGTACCTCCGACGTCCTTGACCGCTTTCGTCTCCCGTGCGCATTCTCTACACAACTGCATAAAAGGAGGACGTGATGGCTGAAACCCCTTCGACGATGGTGGAGCTCGGCACACCGCTTCCCGAGTTTTCGCTCCCCGACTACGACGGTGCCATGCACTCCAGCGCTGATTACGCCGGCCGCCCGCTTCTCGTTGCGTTCATCTGCAACCATTGCCCCTTCGTAAAACACATCATCAAAGAGTTTTCGCGGCAGGCTCGCAATTACGAGGGCAAAGGCGTGGCGGTAGTGGCCATAAACTCAAACGATATCGAGAGTCATCCCCAGGACGACCCCGTCCACATGAAGCGGTTTGCGGCTGAAAACGATATCAGCTTTCCCTATCTCTTCGACAAGACGCAGGAAGTGGCGCAACGCTACCAGGCGGCCTGCACACCCGATTTCTTTCTCTTCGACGCAAACCACCAGCTTGTCTATCGCGGCCAGTTCGACTCGAGCCGACCGTCAAATGGTGTGACCGTAACGGGTGAGGATCTCGGCGATGCGGTCGAGCGCGTTTCGCGTGGGGAGGAGGTTCCCACCGACCAGAAGCCCTCGGTGGGCTGCAACATCAAATGGAAGCCCGGCAAAGAACCGTCCCTCTTCGGCCTGCGCTAAAATGGAGGTCGCGAGTGCAGAAATGACGAGGAACGGGGCCGAACAACTGCTGCCACTGTTTGAGCGGATCGCCGACACGTTTCGCGGGTCCGCGCCTGTCGATCAGGTTGTCGTCGCCGGATACACAGCTGCGGCTGCTGCCGCCTCGGGGCCCACGGACCGGCCCGTTCCCCGAACCCCGCCGAAGGGACCGGCCACCCGGCGTTCCTGGTCCTTCCTGGAGAACCTCTTCGCGAATGCTCCGGAAGGGGTTGTTTTTGCCGACAAACGGAACCGCGTCCTGCGGGTGAACGCGGAGTTTGTCCGCATGTTCGGCTACAGCGCCGAGGAGGCCGGCGGGCGCACCATCGATGAGCTCATCGCCTCCGGGGAGCGCTTCGAAGAGGCCCAGGCGTTCTCTCGAATCGTCGAAAACGGCGGGTTCGTGCGACAGGAGACCCGACGCCGCAGCAAGGAAGGACTTGAGCTCGACGTGTCGATACTTGGCGGACCCGTTTACGAGGACGGCGATATTCTCGGCATTTTCGCGATCTACCGCGACATTAGCGAGCGGAAGCGTGTCGAAGACGCCGTCGAGGCGTCACTTCGCGAGAAAGAAGTGCTGCTGCAGGAAATTCACCATCGCGTGAAGAACAATATGCAGATCATTTCGAGCATTTTGAGTCTTGAAATCGGCAGTCTCTCCAATCCGGAGGTGAAGCAGGCGCTGCAAGTCAGCCAGAACCGCATTCGGTCCATGGCGCTGGTTCACGAAAAGCTCTACCAGTCCGACGATCTTGCGGGAGTCGATGTGGCGGAGTACGTTTCCGACGTCTGCTCGGACCTCAGAGCGCTGACCGCCGCCGGCTCCGATCTGACCCTCGAGCTCGATACCGATGAGCTCCATGCCGGCGCGGACTTTGCCATTCCCTTCGGACTCATTGTAAACGAGCTCGTCACCAACGCAATCAAACATGCCCGGCCGCGCGACGGGCATGCGGTCGTGAAGGTGCGCATGCGCGTTACAGCCGACGGCACCGAGCTCTCGGTCTCGGACAATGGACCAGGCCTGCCGCCTGAGTTCGACGCCACCGCGGGGCGGTCGCTCGGACTCAAGCTCGTGCAGTCACTTGCCGCCCAACTTAGCGGGGAGTTCCACTTCGAGTCGGCAGACGGCACGGTGATGCGGGTGAGCCTCGCGCAACCTCGGGGCGAGTAAGTACCTGGCGTCAGCTGCCGGCCGCGAGCGCCGATACGGTGTTGCCGAGGGCCTCGCCGGTGATACGTCGGAAATCTTCCTCGCTGCGCTCCACATTCTCCTCGATCTGAGGAGGGAACATCCCCGTGTTCCACAGCAGGACGGCGCCGTGAATCTGTGACCACACCACGAGCGCACCGTCGAGAGCCCGGCCGGTCTCCGGGCCGGTGTCCATGACGTGCTCCATCGCGTGCACCAAGGTCTGGAACGCCGCTCCGGACTCCGAGATAAACTCCTCATCAGGTTCGCTGTGATCTATGGCCGAGTGATCGCCAAACATCACGCGATAATGGCCCGGATAGGTCAGCGCGAAGTCGATGTACTGCTCCCCGAGAAGCCGCAGATGTTCTCGTGGGTCGCCCACCCTGCGGGCGGGCTCGAAATGCGCATTGAGTTTTCGAAATCCCTCGGTTGCAATCGCAATGAGCAGAGAGCCCTTGTCGGGGAAATGGTAGGCGTAGGCCGCAGGCGAAACGCCGACGCGCCGGGCCAGAGCCCGCATCGTGACCGACGCAATGCCCGACTCGAGAATCATCTCCGTGGCCGCCTGTATCAGTGCCTGTTTGAGATTGCCGTGATGGTACGAGTCTCTTCGAAGCTGTTGTTGTGACATTCCCGCACTCTGCTTTGTCTCAGAGATCCACGATTCGTATCGTTTTGCGGGATTATAACCCCAAACCGGTTTGATACGTAAGGCGAAAGCGACGGGAGATTTAAAAAACCGAGCATCCGCCCGCACGAGAGCGTGCGGGCCTATGCTCTCTGCGGCCCCCGTGGGCCCTTACTGCCCCTGCCCCAGAGAGAAACCAGGCTCGCCGTCGAAGGTATAGAGCTGCTCGGTTTTTATGATGTGAAAGCCGTGATCGTGGACCTTCTGAAGCAGGTCGATTATCTGCTGCTGAGTGACCTCGGGGCCGTCGATGTAGCCACCGAACCGGCATCGCCAGTGGTCGGTGCAGAACGTCTCCGGTGCGCCTTTCGGCCAGACCTTCAGGCCGCGGTTGGTGATCATGGTCAGGGGGAGCTCCTCGAGACCCGCCTTCGCGAGTTTCTCGCCGAGGATGTTCGGTTCCCGGTTGTCCTCGGTCCAGTCGAGGAAGACGTCGACGCCGTGAAGCTCGCGCTTCGCCGGCGCGCGCGCGGGTAGCGATGCTGCGTCGGGGATGCCGGCGCGGCCCTCGTAGCTCACAGGCTCGAGGGTTTCGGGCCGCTGCCCGAGGCGCTCGATGATGGCATCGGCGAACTCCTTTGTGCCGACCTTCTGCTTGCTCACGCCGTCGCGGAAGATATCGTAGGTATGGATGCCCTCTTCGATGGTCTTGAGCCAGGCGTTGTGGACCCGCTCCGCGACTTTAGACTGGCCAATGTGAGCCATCATCATGATCCCGCCCTGCAGGAGACCCGAGGGGTTTGCAAGGTTTTGTCCCGCGCGGCGTGGGGCGGAGCCATGGATGGCTTCGAACATTGACGCGTGCTCACCGACGTTCGCGCTTCCCGCCATGCCGACCGAGCCGGCAATCTGCGCCGCAACGTCCGAGAGGATATCACCGTAGAGGTTCGGGAGGACGAGCACATCGAAGTTCTCCGGCTTGTCGGCCATTTTGGCCGCACCGATGTCGACAATCCAGTGTTCGCTCTCGATATCCGGGTATTCGGCGGCGACCTCGTCGTAGACCTTGTGGAAGAGGCCGTCGGTCAGCTTCATGATGTTGTCTTTGGTGAAGCACGTCACCTTCTTGCGGCCGTTCGCCCGCGCGTACTCGAAGGCATAGCGAATGACGCGCTCGCTGCCGGGGCGAGAGATGAGCTTGAGGCACTGAAAGACCTCGTCGGTCTGGCGATGCTCGATACCGGCGTACAGGTCCTCCTCGTTCTCACGAATTACAACCAGATCTTGCTCGGGGTGTTTGGTCTCCACGAATGGCGCGAGGGCCCGCGCCGGCCGCACGTTGGCGTAGAGGCTGAGGGTTTTCCGGGTGGTGACGTTGATGCTCTTGTAGCCGCCCCCCTGGGGAGTGGTAAGCGGCGCCTTGAAAAAGACTTTCGTCCGGCGGATGGAATCCCAGAACGCAGGATCGATACCCGAGGTGTTTCCCGAGAGGTATACCTTCTCACCAACCGTCACCTCCTCGATATCCAGCTCCGCGCCGGCCTCCTGCAGGATACGAACGGATGCACTCATTATCTCCGGCCCGATGCCGTCACCGTATGCCACCGTGATGGGCGTTGCGCTCATTTCTGTCTCCTCGTGTGTATATTCCAGCCGCCGTACCGCGGTTGTTTCCGCATCATACAAAACCTGAGTAGAAATGTGAAGTAAGATTCAGGAATGATCGTTTAGGTGAGGGTGGCCGCGCGTTTGACGAAGGCCCGGGAGAGGCGTATTTTTACCAGCAGCTAAATGCATAAGGAGAGATAAGATGGATATCGTAAAATTCGGGCAAGAAGACATCGAGAACTCGCTTTCGCAAATGGATGATAAGCAGCTTGACGACCTCGCCTTCGGCGCAATTCAGCTGGACAAGGACGGAACCATTCTGCAGTACAATGCCGCCGAAGCAGACATCACCGGGCGCGATCCCGAGGCGGTGAAGGGTAAGAACTTTTTCACCGATGTTGCGCCCTGCACCAACACTGACGAGTTCTTCGGAAAGTTTAAGCAAGGCGTCGACTCCGGTGAGTTGAACTCGCTTTTTGAATACACCTTCGACTATCAGATGCAGCCGACGAAGGTGAAGGTCCACATGAAGAAGTCACTCGTCGGCGATAGCTACTGGGTGTTTGTAAAGCGAGTATAGGTGATTGACCTCACTACGAATGCGGTGACCCAAGTCATCCTCGACCTGGTAGATGAGACTACTCGCGAGGGGCGGGGCCGCAGTCTGCGAAGCGAGCTGGGATTTGACGCGTCGGATCCCGGCTCGTTTTCTCTTGGCGCCGATGGTGCCGCGCTCGATTCGCTGGAGTTGCTCACTGCGGCGGGTCGCGTCAACGAGTTTTTTCACCTCTATGAAACGGGTGTGGAAGACCTGCTGCTGCGAAAACGCGAGGTTCGCGACTGGGCGGAGATCGCGAGAGCGGCACTTGGTGAAGGTGTCTCGGGGGTGACCTTTTCTACCTCGGGAACGACCGGAAGGCCGAAGCGCGTCACTCACTCGTGGGAATCGCTCGAGCAGGAAATCAGCTTCCTGGGAAATGTGTTCGATGGGCGCCGCCGGGTGATATCCACGGTGCCCGCCCATCACATTTACGGATTCCTCTTTACGGTGCTGCTTCCCGCACACGTTGATGTGCCCATGCTGAGTTTTACGTGGGAAGACCTGGGTGAGCTCGCGGCACACGCCCAAGCCGGGGATCTTTTGGTCTCCCATCCCGCGCTGTGGCGCTACCTCTCACGCAGCGTCGGCGATTGGCCGGGCGGTGTGTGGGGAACCTCATCGACGGCACCGCTTCCGGCGGATATCCATCGCGATCTCACCGCTGCTGGGCTCGAACGACTTTGGGAAATCTACGGCTCAACCGAGACTGCCGGGGTGGGACTTCGGGAGGTGCCCGACGCGCCCTTTGAGCTCTTTTCCTACTTCTCGCGGCAGCCCGCCGGGAGCGCAGATGCGCCCGCGACCGGGGATTCCGGGGCGGCTGAGGCTGGAGATGCCGCGGCGGCTGACGACCCCGCGGCGGCTCTTCTGCGCCGATCTCTACCCGACGGCAGGCACCGCACCGAGGAGCTGCGCGACCGCCTCGAATGGGTTGATGATCGTCGCTTCTATCCCCGCGGCAGGCTCGACCGGGTTGTGCAGGTTGGCGGTGAGAACGTGAGTCTCGAGCACGTGGAAGATGTGCTCGGTGGAATGCCCGGGGTCGAGCAGGCCATCGTCCGCGTGACGGAGGTCGACGGCGAGCCGAGGCTCAAGGCATTTCTCGTGACGCCGGCTGCTACAGCGGCGGCGACCGGGCCTCAGGCGCCGTCGCCCGAAGCGGTGGATGGCTATGCCCGTGAGAATCTGCGAGCGGTGGAACGGCCGGTGTCGGTGAGAATTGGGGATGACGTTCCCAGAAACGCCATGGGTAAGATCGTGGACTGGGAGCGGGAGTAAACTTTATTGGGCGGCGGCCGGCAAGGACTGAAAGGCGTGGGCAGTTCAGATCCCTGGTCACGCGGGAGGAGCTATCATGATACGACGAGTTATCACACTATCCATATTGCTGGTGTTTGCTGCGACAGGACTTGCCTTTAGCCGCGGTAGACCGGAGTCGGCGGGCTCGACTGCGTGGAGTCGCATCGAAGAGAGAGGAAGCATCGTGGTCGCCACCTCGGGGACACTGTTTCCGGCCTCGTTCTATAGCGAGGAGGATGAGCTCACCGGCTTTGACGTCGAGGTGATGCGTGCGGTGGCAGCCGAGCTTGGTTTAGAGGTCGACTTTCGCATCATGGCCTTCGATGCCATGCTCGGCGGCATACAGAGCGGGCAGGTCGACGCGGCGGTAAACGATGTCAATCGGACCGCCGAGCGAGACGAAATGGTCGACTTCTCCGAACCATACAAGTACTCTTTTGCCACGCTCATGGTACGAGAGAATGACCTCTCCGGAATCGAAACGGTCGAAGACCTCGACGGCAAGGTTCACGCAGGCGAGGCGACGACCACGTTCTCACGGGTGATGCGCAGCTACGGCGCGGAGATCCTGACCTACGACAACGCCACGAATGATCAGTACCTGAGGGATCTCGAGCTCGGCCGCACCGACGTCATCATGAACGACTACTACCTTCAGCGCCTCGCCATCCAGTTCATGCCCGAGTTCGACGTGACCCTCCATCCGGATCTGCGGTTCTGGCTCGAGCCCGCCGGAAGTCACATTGTCATTCCCGACGGCGCCGATGAGCTGAAGAGCCGGATCGACAACGCCCTCGCCGATTTGAAGGAAGAGGGCACGCTTGCCGAGATTTCGGCGAGCTTCTTTGACGGGGACGACGTCTCTACCCGGCCCGACGTAGAGGAAGAGGGGTTTATCGTTATCGACCTCGACGAGCTTCCCGAGTAGACTTTATTCCGCGGCGTGCGGGCCGCCTCGCGCCATGCCCCCGCCCGGTCCCCGTGCCGCCGGTCGCCCCCCACCGGGCGCGGCCATGGCCACGTCAAGCCGCCGTTCGAGGCGGTCCTGAAAGAGCGAGAAGAGACTGCAGACTGCCCAGTAAACCAGCGCGGCGGTGAGATACATCGTGAAGGTGTCGAAGGTGCGCCCGGCTACGATCTTTGCGTTAAGGAGCACCTCCTGCACGGTAATGACCGAGGCGAGCGAGGTGGCCTTAATGAGGTCAAGCATCACGTTTGAGAGGCTCGGAACCGCCACGCGGGCCGCCTGCGGAAGAACTACCTTGAACAGAATCTGCGCCTCCGACATCCCGAGGCTGCGCGCACTCTCCCATTGCCCCTTCGGCACCGAGAGGATCGCGCCGCGATCGATCTCGGCGATGAAGGCTGCGCTGTTAAGGCCGAAGGCGCCGACGGCCGCGGCAACCGCCGTGAGCCCGATGCCGAGGCTGGGCAGACCGAAGTAGAAGAGAAAAAGCAGCACGAGCACCGGGGTTCCCCGCATAAAGGAAATGTAGAGCCGCGCCGGGCCCTGCAGTACCCGGCGTCCCGACATCCGCGCCAGCGCGATCGGCAGTCCGAGCACCATGCCGGCGGTCATCGAGGCAACTGCTATGACCACTGTGTAGCGCAGTCCCATGAGTACGAATGGAAGCGACTCTACCGCGAGGGCGGGGTCGAGGAATGATCTCACCGGAGTCCTCCTTTCTCGGGACAAGATACCGCCAATAGCGCCACTCGTGAGCTTTCTTCCGGCCGTATCCTCGAAGCGGAATCTTCAGCGTGAAGGTTGGACCCGAATGGCCGGAGACGTGCAGATAGGCGCGGCGATCTTACTGCTGACGCCAGGGGCCTCGCGGTGCCGTGCGATGGCGGCGCGTACTGCCCGTACAAGGATGCCGGAGCTTTGTGGCGCCGTTCCCATGACTCCGCACGAGCTGACCCCGTCTATTCGCCTCAGAGCGGGCTCCTCGTCGTAGCCCGTGTAGAATACCAGCGGAACTTCGAGCCGGGAAGCAATCTCGCGCGCCGCGTGCCCTCTATCTGTCTTGCCGGACCCGAACCAGATGTCCATGGGAACCAGACTGAAGACCTCCCCGCGGGCGAGGGTGTCGACGGTTGCGTCCGCGACCATAGCCTCTTCGTCGACGACCAGTATCCGATCACCCATCGCTTTTCCCCGGGTAAGCTGTGGCACTATGGCCCACTAGTGTATAAATGAAACTCACGTTATCAGCTTTTCTTTGTAAATCGGTAAAAATCAGCACGGTTTTCTTTTAAAATGAACGTTCGCACTGCCGGGGGCGAACTCCTGTTCATCAACCGGGCGCCCTTCCGTTACACTCATGATCATGGTAGAGAAGAAATCGTGGCAGGGACGCGTGGAAAAGTACATCCTCTCCCATTCCGAAGGGACGGACCGCGAGGCTCTGAGAGCCGTTGGAAAGAATAGATGACAAGCACAACCGGGCGACCGCGGCGGTATCCGTGGGAGCTTCCACAGTCATTTGCCAGCCGAGAGGTCGAGCAACACGTCGCCCTCATGGGCGAGCTGATCGAGCGGACTGCGGATCAGGTACAAGATCTCTCTCGGGAAGCACTCCGTTTCAGGCCGGAGGGTGTCCACTTCTCGATTGCCCGACTGGTGCTGCATATGACGGGAAGCGAATACGGGCAGATGCGCAATCTGTTGCCCGTGACGGGACCGCCAGGGGAGGGAGCGCACAGCATCGAGAAGACCGAACCGCAGCTGGAACCCGATATCCTATCGCGGCTTGATCACGGCGTTATTGACTCGACGGCGGCTATGCCCGAAAAGCTGTTTGACGCTGGGTTGCTGGTACAGACCATGCGAGACGTTCATCAGGGTTTCACTATTCCCGTCTGCCGCAGGGTGCCGGATCCCGAGGTGCGCCTCGCCGAGGCGTGTCGGTTTGAAACTCCCCGCGATCTTATTGCACACATGAACTGGCACTGGACGTACCACTCGGGGCAAGTCGGTTTGCTCAGGCTGCAATGGGGGGACGACTACGTCTGGACCCTGGCGGAGCGATCCCGGTGATCTGCTCGCCGTATCCTACCGTCACACCTCAACCGCCACTGTCGACCGCACTCTCCGTGCCGCCTCGACCATGTTGCGCAATGACGGCTCGATTTCCTCCCATCGTCGAGTCTTGAGCCCGCAGTCCGGGTTTACCCACAGTTGTTCGGGGTAGAGTACGGCCGCGGCTTTTTCCAGGAGTTGTGTGATCTCCTCGACGGTGGGTACCCGCGGCGAATGAATGTCGTAGACGCCCGGGCCGATCTGGTTGGGATAGCGGAATTGGCGAAAGATGTCGAGGAGCTCCATCTTGCTGCGCGAAGACTCGAGGGAGATGACGTCCGCGTCAAGCGCCGCGATAGCTTGGATGATGTCGCCGAACTCTGCATAGCACATGTGGGTGTGGATCTGTGTTTCATCCGCGACACCCGAGGAGGCGAGCTTGAACGAATCCACCGCCCACTCCAGATACGAATCCCACTCCGCCGTCCGCAAAGGCAGGCCCTCGCGCAGAGCCGGCTCGTCTATCTGGATCACGCGAATGCCCGCTGCTTCGAGCTCCGCGACCTCGTCGCGAAGGGCGAGAGCGATCTGCCTGCACGTCCGGCTCTCGGGCTGATCGTCGCGGACGAAAGACCACTGCAGCATCGTGACCGGCCCGGTGAGCATGCCTTTCATCGGCTGCTGTGTGAGGGATTGCGCATAGGTAATCCACCTGACCGTCATCGGATGCGGCCGCCTCACGTCGCCGAAGATCACGGGGGGTTTTACACAGCGCGAGCCGTAGCTCTGGACCCACCCGTGCTTGGTGCTGATGAATCCGTCGAGCTGCTCACCGAAGTACTCCACCATGTCGTTTCGTTCCGGTTCCCCGTGGACGAGCACGTCCAAGCCGATTTGCTCCTGAAACCGCACGGTTTCCGCAATTCGCTGCTCGAGAAACTCGTGGTAGGCCGATTCATCGAGCTCGCCTTTTCTGAAGGCCGCACGCGCTTTTCGGATATCCGTGGTCTGGGGAAATGACCCGATGGTGGTGGTCGGAAAGGCAGAGAGCTGCAGGGAGCGCTTTTGTAGCTCCCGGCGTTGCTCGAACGGGCTTGCACGCCGCGACATGGTCGCCTCGACCGCCGCGAGCCGCGCTCGAGTATCTTCATTATGAACGCGGTCGGAGGTGCGCTTGCGTTCCATCGACCGAGCGTTGTCGCTTAGCTCCGCACTCACGCTCTCTCGACCCTCGGCGAGGGCCCGTTTGAGAATCGAGAGCTCGCCGATCTTCTGCTTCGCGTACGCGAGCCAATCGCGGATCTCCGGGTCGAGCTGTGTCTCCAGCTCGAGATCTACCGGCGAGTGCAGGAGCGAGCACGAGGGCGAAACCACGATACCTTCCGACCCCAGCCGCCGGGCAACCGGCTGCAACCGGGATACAATAGCTTCGAGATCGCTCTTCCAAATATTGCGCCCGTCAACGACGCCAAGAGACAGAAGCTTCCCCTCCGGCGGGTGCTCGAGGAGCCATTCGAAGCGGTCTTCGCCGGAGACCAAATCGACGTGTAGTCCGTGAACGGGAAGAGCCGTGGCGAGGGCTGCGTTCTCTCCGAGGTCGTTGAAGTACGTTGCAAGAAGAATCTTCACATGTGCCGCCTCGGCGTCGGTTGCGAGTCGCCGGTAAGCCTTCTTGTAAGCATCCACCGCCGCGTCGTCGAGGTCCATGGTCAGAAACGGCTCGTCGAGTTGTAGCCAGTCCGCGCCGGCGGCGGCCAACTCTCGGAACAGCTCTTCGTAGACGGGTAACAGGCGGTCGAGCAGCGAAACGGGCTCTATTCCCTCGCCCTTCGCGAGAAGCAAATACGTGACCGGGCCGATCAACACGGGACGCGTGTGCACGCCGAGCTCCCGTGCCTCCGTGAACTCCGCTATCGGTTTTCTCGAGCTGAGAGAGAAGGTCGTGTCCGCGTCGAGCTCGGGCACGATGTAGTGATAATTGGTGTTGAACCACTTCGTCATTTCCATCGCGGGCACTCCCGACGTACCATCCTCCCCCTGCGAACCGCGAGCCATGGCGAAATACGTATCTTTCGATACTTCCTCGCCGGCGTGACCGTAGCGCTTCGGGACGGCCCCGAGGACTGCCGTCATGTCGAGAACCTGGTCGTAGAGCGAAAAATCATTCGATGGGATGAAATCGAGCCCCGCCGCCGCCTGCAGCTCCCAGTTGGTCCGCCGTATCGCGGAGGCGGTTTCGTCGAGCTTCTCCTCCTCGATTTTGCCCGACCACCACGCCTCCAGCGCCTTTTTCAGCTCCCGCCTGGCGCCGATACGGGGGAAACCGAGATTGCCGGAACGCACCATTGTATACCTCCTGCCGATTCATACCTGCCCGGAACCGGTCGGGCATGGGCAGTCGGAACGCATAGACGTCTGTCGACTCCCCTGTCTCCGATCCCGGGCGAAGCTACGTGAAACAGGGGAAAATAGTCAAGTGTGCTCGCTACGGGGGTGAATGGATCCGCCGCATCAACATTTTCGGCACCAGTTTTCGAGGATCGCGATCATGACGATGAGCAAGCGGGACGCCTGGAAGTAAATGTGCACTTTCCAGGCGGCTGTCCATGCCGGTGGTTCACGTTTGACTTTGGCATGTGGCAGCGTATGTTGCAGCTTTTCCCACCGATCAGGATACCCGACGCTATGACTATCGCCCGCCACGAGAACAGAAGGGGCGCACCATCACCGATCCGCTCCTGGTGGCGATGCGAGAGACGGTGCGAAGTGACGCAGGGCGAAGGATCTACCGCAAACGCAAACAGACGGTCGAACCGGTGTTCGGAATCATCAAATCGATAATGGGTATAGAGCAGTTTCTTCGCAGTGGGTTCGCCGCAGTGAATGCCGAGTGAAGTCTGGTGTGTACCGCCTACAATATGCAACGGCTGTGGCGGTTATGTGGTGGCGGACCACCGAAACTATGGACGATCGGCGGCTGAAGCTACCGATCGGGGCCGATTGACGAGGCGCCGGAGCGCCTGACCGCAAGCATCTGCCCCGCTCAACTTCTGACGCTTTCTTGGCACCTTATATCCTGAGGTAAGTCCGACAGGCTCTTAGCTCTCCTGCGTCGAGTGTCCCCACCTTACCATTCGTAACATCGTCTTGGGTGTCGCTTCTTGAGCGTCTTAGGCGGTGTAGCTTTTGTACCAGCTATCGCTGATCTCGCCATAGTGGTAGTACTCTGTCCAAGGGACCGCGTGGCTGTCCACCAGAGTGTTCAGCCGGTCGATCCTTGCCGCCGCCGTCCCTTCCAGGAAGGCCCTTCGTTCTTCCGGACTCATGGATACGCTCTCCTTCCAGATTGCCCTGCCGGCCAGGTAGCCGCTTGCGCCGCTTTTAAGCGCAACGTCGACCTGCCGCTCGAAGTCCTCGAAGTCGACACCGGCGCTGAGAAGGACCCAGGGAACAGTGGTGGCCTCGGTCAGTTCGCGGCAGTGCGTTTCCCACTTGGCGGGATCAGCGCTGCCGTTAAAGATATCGACGGGAAACTCCATCTTAAGCACGTCCGGCTCTAGGCGGGACAAGCGTCGAGCCGTTTCGATGATGAGTCGCGGCCGCTCCGCAGCGAACTTGGCGCTGTCTTTCTTCACCTCCGCATCCGCGCTGTACGTCATTGGTTCGAGAAAGACCGGCAGGTCCGCCGCGTGCGCGTCGTTTATAACTTGAGCGGCCAGGCCTTCGATCTCTTCTACGAGCTCACCGCTGTCCGGATTGTAGTACACGAGAAGTTTCACGCCGGATGCGCCGAAGCGCTTGATCTTGTGCACATTCCACTCTGGCTCGATCTCCATGCGCCGGTAGGTGGAATCACCGGAGTAGCCACTCTTCTCAACCGCGAGAAGGACGCCGCTGTCGTTCGCGAGTTCCATTGCCGGCTGATAGCCGTACACATAGTCCAGCAAAACCGCGCTGGTGTACCGGGAGAGGCTCGATACGACCTCTGTCTTAATTTCCACGGCTTCCTCGAAGGCTGTGGCCTCCGGAAGCATTTTTCGGTAGCTCCCTCGCTGGTCGAAGGCCAGCACCGCGAATCGGTCGCCCGGACGGCTCGTGCCCTTGAGTCCCCGCCATCGTCCTGGAGTAATTTCCGTCTTCATTGCTATCGCTCCTTACACCTCTGTGTCAATTCTGTGCTTGTTTCCACTGCGCGACCATGGCCTCTCGCAGCCATGCCGCCTCGCGCGCCCGGTATTGTTGCTTCGGCGAGGGCTCGAGGGTTTGCGTTTCGAGCCCTCGCCGGGTATTTTCCAGCGTCGGTGTATCCCCGGCACTCTCCGCCGCGGTCAGTGCCGCCCCCAGGCTGGAAAGTTCCGACTGCTCGAGGAGTGTTATCGGCCGGTTCAGCACATCCGCGGTCACCTGCATGAGCAAGCGGTTTCGGCTCGCACCGCCACCGGCAACAAAACGCGGCATTTGGAAGAGGCCCTCAAGCTCTTCTACTATTAGCTGTGTAGTCACCGCCAAGTAGAGATAGAGCCCCCAGACTATGTCCTCCCGGGGAGTAGCGACATCCAAGTTCCGGATATCAAAGCCGGTCTTGTGCTGCCGTGCGATCCGGTCTCCCTCCACGAAGAACAGCGGAAGGGCGGTCGCCATCTCGTTTCGCTGCGCCATGGAATAGTTCATTTCATCATAGAAAAAGCCGGTGTCTCCAGCCCCGAGAAAGCGCGCCACCGATTCCAGGAGTTTACCGAAGTAGCGGGTGGAGTTCTCCGCATAGTAAGTCCCCGGCGCCTGGGCTACGCCGACAACCATGTCGTCCGCCTTTGCGAGGGTGCGGCGCATCTCATCCGATTCGAGCGACACGGTGCCACCGAGAACCGATGCCGAGCCAATGGAGTCGAACATCGTATCATTTCCAAAGAGAATCCGCACGCCGTTCATCCCCACAATGTGATCGTGCCCGCCGAGATAGAGGGGAATCCCAGTGCGCGTCGTTCCCACCCGGCCGCCCATGTAGTCCGCCGGCGGCAACTCGCTGCTCAGGCCAAGCTCCTCCAGGGCTCTCTCGTCCCAGCTGCGTTCGTGAATGTTGAGAAGATGTGACCGGCAGGCCTGGGAGAAATCCCAGAGCATCTCACCGGCCCAGCGGTACGGAAGGTACGAGGAAACAGGCAGCCAGTGACGCACCCCGGCAACTGCCGGCAGGTTCTGTTTCATCCAGAGCATCTTATAGACGCCGAGGGTGTGCTTCATCCCGAGACCGCGATCCTCGTAGGGGAAGAGATCCTCCCGGTCACGAAGTCCGCGAAAGAGATCCAAGGTAACGCGGTCGTACCATACCAGCGGATCGGCAAGGGGGATTCCCTCTGCGTCCAAGGGGACGACGGACTCTCCTACGCTCGAGAAGCCGATCCCCCGGACGTCCAAGCGCTCCCGCGCGTGATCGACCGCGAGGGAGAGGGGCTTTTCTAAAGCAGCCATGTCGAAGAAGGAAACGCCGTCCCGGGTGTACACGGGGGTGGGACTGCTGTGCAGTATCTGCGATGAGCCGTCCTCATGAAGCGCCAGCACCTTCGTGTTGGTGGTACCGACGTCAATCCCCAAATAGCTGTTCATGCTGGACCTCTTCGATACGGATGCGGTTACGGAACGCGTCGTAGTCACTGCGCGTGATCAGCGCTGCACCGTACTTCGTGGCGTTTGCGGTTCCACAGGCGCTTGCGTTTCTCAGCGCATCTGCCAGGGACGTTCCCGTCCGACGGGAGTGTAGATAGCCGGCGAAAAAAGAATCCCCGCTGCCGACCGCGTAGTTTGCCGTGATGTCGGGCGGCACCGCCCGGAGCGCCCCGTCGGTTGTGACGGAAACCGCCCCACGGGCTCCGTAGGTTATAATCAATTCCCCGATTCTATACCGATGACGAAACGCGTCAAGGTCACCGAGCTTCTGCGGGTCGATATCGAAGGCGAGGCGAAGCTCATCGTCGTTTACCTTCAGAATTGCCGGTTCTTCCTGAGCGAGCGCCTTCAGCCAGTCGCCGGCGATGTCGACGGCCAGAGAAGCCCCCGCACTCCTTGTCCGCGCCGCAAGCTCTCGCAGATCATCGGGCGTGAAGCCCGGAACGACACTCCCGGAGACAACGACCAAATGGTCCTGGCGGAGGGTGTCGGTAAACGTCTGTTTGAGATCGGCGACCTCCCTCCCGGTCAATCGCGGTCCCGACTCGTTGACCACACGTACATCGTTGCGGCCGTCGTACTGGTGGATTACGGAGACGTTTATCCGCGTCTCTTCCGCCACCCAGACGTTCACCGTGGGAATGCCGAGCTCCTCCACCTCTTGCGCGATAAGCCGGCCAATGGCGCCGCCGAGAATGTTCATGCAGATGTACTCGTAGTCACCAAGCATGGAGAGCACACGGGCGATGTTTAGACCCTTTCCGTTTACCTGATGCACGACGGAATCGCCGCGGAGGATATGTGGAAGCTCCGGGGGATGATCGAGGAGAACCCAATGGTCATAGCCGGGATTGAGATTCAAGATGAAGAGTCGAATTGCGGCTCCCTTCCTCATTTGTCGGCGTCACAATAAAGCGCATCTCCTGGAGAGTCAACAAATCTCGTTCCCTTCCGCTGACCGGGGCGGATACCCGGGGCTTGACGGAGGGGCGCGGAAAGAGTTGTATTCCCTCATGAGCATCTGGTCGCGCCTTCCGAAGGAGCGCCTTCTCGCGGACTACTCGCTCTGGTCGGCCGATCTCGCCGCTTTGGGAGAGAGCATTCGAGCCACGGAGCCTTACGCCGATCTCTATCACATCGACGTGGCGGACGGGCACTTCGTCCCAGGACTGCTCTTCTTCCCAGAACTCGTCGCCGCGCTGCGGGGACACACGGAGACGCCCCTCCATGTGCATCTGATGACCGAGCACCCGGCCGCACTCGCCCCCGCTTTTCTGGATGCAGGGGCCGATTTGCTTACTGTACACGCAGACAACTCCGAGGCACCGGAGGCGATTGATTTGGTTCGCAGCCGTGGCAGGTCTGCGGGAGTTGCCGTGGAGCTCGAGACCGATCCGGGAATCGTCAAAGAGTTCGCAGAAAGCATCTCCCTGGTTTTGATGATGGGAACGCCCCTGGGCGTCAAAGGGGTCGAGATGGATGACCGCGCCGTCGATCGGGTTCGCGTTGCGAAAGACATCCTCGCGGTGCGAAGACTTGGCTCTACTGTGAAGGTTTCCGCCGACGGGGGAATCCGGGAGCACACGGTCCCGCTGCTGCGAGCCGCCGGCGCCGATGTGGTCACGCCCGGTTCTCTGGTATTCAAGAGCCGGGATCTCGCCGCCACTACCGAGTGGCTACACGGGCTGCCTGTCGAGGAATAGGGGACACGCGCCCGCGTTCCTCTTCCGGCGCACTCCACTCCTGTGGCCGTCATCACCCAAAAAAACGGGGACGGCCTAATTGGCCGTCCCCCTTTTTCAAGCTATCAGTCCTCTGTTCACTGAGCAGCAGTGCTTATTGCACGTCCTCTACCGCATCTGCAAGGGCTTGGGCAGCAGCCTCGGAAGATTCGTACTGACCGTTGAAGTGATTACTCGCAACGTCAAAGATCGCGCTTTGGACGGCTGCGGGAGCACCGTGGCCATGTGCAAGAGAGCCATAGACCTGGCCGGCGTCGGACGCGGCGCGCAGCTGTTCCATGGCGGTTTGACCGATAATAGAGAATTCCTCCATGGAGACGTCCATGCGAGCGGGAATGGAGCCCTTCACGGTGTTGAAGGCGATCTGGAACTCCGGAGCCATGACCTGTCGGGCAAGCTCACGCTGTGCCGGTCGCTTCTCCTCGTCAACCTCGAAGAAGGCGAAGAAGTCCGTGTTGAAGGTGACGGCGCCTTCTGTGCCGGGCATGCGGAAACCGGTAAAGTCTTCGCCGGCCACCATGTCCGCGTTGAAAAACTCACCCTTGGCCCAGTCGCCCATGATCTGGAAGAGCGCTTCGCCCTCAATGACCATGGCGCTTGCGAGGTTCCAGTCGCGGCCACTGAAGTTTTCGTCGACGAAACCGCGAAGGACGTCCATGCGGTCAAACACTTCAACCATGGTGTCGGAGGTCAACGCATCCGTATCGATGGGAACGTTCATGGTGTCGCCGTAGAACTCAGGTCCGCCGACGGCAAGAACGAGGTTCTCCAGCATGGTGGCCGTCTGCCAGTCCTGGCCGCCATGAGCAAGGCCGACGTAGCCTGCATCTTCCGCTGCCTCCATGGCTGCCACCAGCTCTTCCCAAGTGGTCGGCTGCGACAGTCCGAGCTCCTCCATGATGGAGAGATTCGCCCAGATCCAGTTCGGGCTGTGAATATTCACAGGGGCGCCCACCCAGTCGCCCTCATACTTGGCGAACTCCAGAACGGCGGCGGGAATCACATCTTCCCAGTTATTGGCCTCCGCGACCTCGGAAAGGTCCGCAAGCACGCCCTGCTGTGCCCAGTCCCGCATGTCGAAGCCGAGGAACTGTACCGCTGCCGGCGGATTTCCCGCCGTGGCGCGAGAACGCAGGGTCGTCATGGCCTGTTCGCCGGCCCCGCCGGCAATCGGGGAGTCGACCCATGTGACACCCTCCGCCTCGACGCGATCTTTGAGGACGTTCAGTGCGGCAGCTTCGCCACCGGAGGTCCACCAGTGCAGAACCTCAACTTCATTCGCCTCAGCTTCGCTTCTTTCCTGGCCGCCGGATGCAAAAACAACCGTGGCCGACAGTACCATCAGTACCGTCAAAACTGCTACGAGCTTTCTCATAGCTACCCCCTTTTCGGATTTTCGTAGTCAAGATGCGAAGCAGTATAGCCCTGCCCATGCCAGCCGTCAATCATAAATAGGTGGCGGCACTGGCGGGTACCGTTTGACCCATGCTGAGGTCAGTGGTAACATACGGATGTTTTCACTGCAAACTGGCGGAAATGGGTGTTCACTTGACGAAAAAATGGCGGTTGACGAGCGATGATCTGACGGCGGGCCTCGTCCTGCTGCCCACGGTGCTAATAGTACTGCTGTTCGTATACGGGTTTATCCTATTTACGATTTACCTGTCCTTTACCAATTCCACGCTCCTGCCGAGCCTTGAGTGGCTCGGTACGGAGAATTACGTAAGGCTATTCCGCCTGAATCTCTGGCACATAGCCCTGCGAAACATGGTGATCTTCTTCGTGCTGTACATTGGGATCAGTACGTTTATCGGTCTTCTCCTCGCCATTCTCATTGATCTCAACCGCCTCGGAGAGACTGTTTTCCGGCCGATCTTCCTGTACCCCATGGCAATTTCTCTGATCGTCACGGGCACCGCATGGAAGTGGTTCCTCGATCCCGGAATCGGCCTCGAGACAATCGTTCAAGGCTGGGGCTTCGAGAACTTCCAGTTCGACTGGATCAAGACGGCGGGCATGTCGATTTATACGGTTGTGATCGCCGGAGTCTGGCAGGTGAGCGGTTTCGTGATGGTGATTTTTATCGCAGGTCTCCGCGGTGTCGACGAGGCCGTTCTCGAGTCGGCCGTGGTGGACGGGGCGACGAGTTTTCAGGTCTACACGCGGATCGTCATACCCCAGCTTGCGCCCTCCTTCCTGTCTGCCTTCGTTATTCTCGGCCATATGGCAATTAAGTCCTACGACTTAGTCGTCGCGCTCACAGGAGGTGGGCCCGGCAGATCAAGCACCCTGCCGTCGAACTTCATGTACTCTTACACCTTTACACGGTCGCAGATGGCGGTCGGCGCCGCCTCGGCTGTCGTCATGCTCTTCATGATGGCGGTCATCATTGTTCCCTACATTCGCTCGCAGGTGCGGGAACGCACCGTCAAAGCGGGAAAGGCGTGAGGAGGCAAGGATCATGAGTCACGCAAACACCATTCACGTGTCCCGCTGGGGTCGGTATCTAATAGTCCTTCTGCTCGTTCTTTTCGCGATCTTCTTCGCCGTGCCCCTCTACGTCATGGTGGTGAACTCCGTGAAGCCCCTCTCGGAGATTCGCCGGGGCGATATGATGGCCTTCCCCGAGCAGTTCTCTTGGGACTTTTGGAAGGAGGCCTGGGCGACCGCCCAGGTCGGCGTGCAGGCCACCGGGCTGCGTCCTTACTTCATGAACTCCGTCCGGATGCTGATTCCCGCCGTTTTCATCTCCGTCCTATTCGGCTCCCTGGCCGGCTTCGTTCTGGCACAGTGGCGCTTCAGAGGGGACAATGTGTTGTTCGGCTTCATTCTCTTCGGCTGTTTTATTCCCTTTCAGATCGTACTCATTCCCTCGGCCCGAATCCTGGGTCTACTCGGCTTGGCAGGCTCAACGGCGGGGTTGGTACTGATCCACGTCGCTTATGGTGTGGGCTTTACCACGCTGTTCTTCCGGAATACCTATATCAGTCTTCCCTCCGAATTGGTTCAGTCCGCACAGGTCGACGGCGCGCACTTCATGAAGATCTTTACCCGCATCATTCTTCCGAACTCGGCCGCGGTAATCATGGTTTCCATTATCTGGCAGACGACGAATATTTGGAACGATTTCCTCTTTGGGGCCTCTTTCGGAGACTCGGGCTCGCAGCCGCTCACCGTGGCCGTGAACAATCTGGTCCAGTCTTCTACCGGCGTGAAGAAGTACAACGTGCACTTTGCCGGTGCGATGATAGCGGCCCTGCCGACGCTGTTCATCTACTTCGTTTCCGGCCGCTACTTCGTGCGCGGACTCATGTCGGGATCGGTAAAGGGCTGAACACAGATCCTCCGGGGCAAAAGGGCGCAACCGGGGGCTCAGTGGATACTACTTCCCTTTCGAATCTTCTAACACCCTGATTCTGGCGATGCTCCGTAGTTTGGACCATGAAGCGTTGATGACTGCCGGAAGATCACACACGGGGTGTTTCCCGGAACTTCGGGTCAAATGACGTGCGTGAGTGCGGTGATAGCCAACCCAGTGTTTCTCACAACTAACCTTTTTGCTCTTCGTGGAAGCTTTTTTCACGTGGCCATACCTTCTTGCTGATACTGCCGCCGCTCCTCGCGCTTGTGTGAGTTCCCCAAACCTGGCTATGGGCTGCACCGTGGAACGATCCTCAGAAATGCCGGCATCGGTCAAGAATCCTCAAAAAGTTGATATGGGGTATCCGGTATTTTCTTCGGACCCGCCGTCTTATCTTTCCCATGCGCCAGCCGTTCTATACCCTCAACAATTCGGATAAGGGCTCGACTCACGTGGAAGGAGGTCTTCCACTCGCCTCCTTTGTCGCTGGTAACGGGACCGTTGGTGGCCGGATCGATTTCTTGGTACCAGCTTCCGTACTCGTGATCGATCTGGTGTTCCCAGATCCAATCCCACTGTTTCGTGAGCGCCTCAACGTAGCGAGGCTCTTCAGTCATATGAGATAGGTCAACGAGTGCGTTCATGAGTTCGGCCTGTGTCCACCATGGTCTTATTGTGCTGGCTGCGCCGCGTTCCTTTGCCGTTTCGGCCGGTTCATCATATGGTCCGTGCGCCGCGAGTCCTCCTCTGTTCCAATCGAAGCCATACTCGAGTGCGTGATCTACAAGGCGCTTGGCAGCGTTCGCAACCTCGATACTCAGAGGGCCAAGAAGCGCGTCGGCCTTCAGCAATAGCCACGCAAGCTCGACATTCAAGCCGAAAGAAGTAGTCATGTGCCCAGCGGCGTCTGGAATCGGCACCCATTCCCTTGTGAACGCAGTGATTGAGCAGCCATGGTCAGGATCGATACCCCTGCTCATAATTAAATTGCGCACCTCTGTCAGAGCATGTACCCCAATGCCGCCGGAAGTGGCTTCCATCAAATACGAAAAAGCTTCCATCGCATTGGTGTGCATGTCCACTGTCTTGACCCATGCACCGGGAGCTAAGTTCATCTGTTCCGCGTTGAGCGGGTACGACTTCTGTCCGTCAAAGTCTTCTAGATAGCCAAGGCTTCCATCTCTAGCCTTCGCTTCGAAAAGGTCGTAAACCCATGCTGCATATTCAGCGGCTCTATTATCACCTGACACTGCGTAGTACGCCGACAACCCGGTCAGAGTGTAGGCGTGCGCGTCAGTATTCTTACGCCGCGATCGCGGTCGCCCGTCGCGATCAACGGTGAAGAAAAAACCATGTTTGTTTGAGTCCCACATTGAATTAATCAAGAACTCGAAGGTCTTCTCAGCCAGCCGCAAGTACTTACCGTCTCTAATACCAAACTCATATGTCCAGGACAGGCTGGCGAGCATACGCACTTGCATCATGAGGAACTTCTCGGTCGAGTCCAACCTTCGCCCCCGGCGGTCCAGCCTGGTAAGAAACCCACCATACTCGGAATCCCATGCGTTATTGACCCAGAACGGCATGACGTGGCTTGCCAGCTGCTCGCGGGCTTGCTCTTGAATCCGAAACAGCTTTTTCCTCATTGGTGCAGGGAGTGTCATATCGTCCCGTCCTTCCTTTCGGTGTGGCACACTTGCTGTCGAAGCCAGTAACTCGATAAGCTTGGAATGGGCCGGTAAGTTGCCACTGATGAGATACTTACCGACCAACATGCAGCTCAAGAGTGGGGGCGATGCCGCAAGCCGTCGAAACATAATACGTTGAGCCGACCGCGACGCGCGCCCTTTTATAGACCTTTTTGGTCTTCCGGTATACCACCTGTCGCCTCACGATCGGATCGGAATTGTGCAGCTCAAGCTTCTCCCGGTGAGTCCTGCGAGTCTTTGACACCGACACCTTCATCGGTGCGATCGCCGCTCTCGCGGACACTGTGCGGGGAGGTGGAGTTGCCGGCGACGGCATTTGCGCGTATTGGGCCTTGCGCATAATCGCGATCTATTATTCGCGCAGGCCCATTTTCTCTGTGCCGGCAGCGGAAACGTGGGCCATGTGTCGACTGTGGGCGCTTGTGACTTCCCTCCACGAGTCTGCGGCGTCCATGATGAACTCCGCGTTGCGGGAACCCCGACGAACATGCCGCCGTAGGAGTATTCGAAAATCTCATTACATTGCACGAAGTATTCGGCTCTTTGTTTGTGCTATCATTTGGATGCATGTAACCCCTCTCTTACCTTACGACACCACTCCTACACCCGTAAACGTCTATCGGGTGATAGCTTGGACTCCGTGCCCCACAAGAAACTTGACCATGCAAGCAAAATCTTGATAGTCTGTGGAATATATATGCGTTGATGGACATGATGGGCAGCGCCGCTGTGTAGATGCCCAACGGAATAGACTGGTAAGCGTATTAACAGAGAGGAGAAGCAGAAACATGAGTGACCTCACCGAAAGCAAGATCATGGACGGGAACATCGCCTACTTCAAGTTTAACAAAGGGGCCGGCGCCGAGGACTTCCAGCAGCTGTTCCCGGACTTTCAAACGAAAGTACAGGATCCGAGCGTGGATAAAATGATAGTCGACGTTCAGATGGATGATGCATGGAATAAGAGCATCCAGGAGATCTGGCTCCAGACCGGAAAGGTCGCCGACGACGCCGGAATCAAGCGCTGGGGGGTCGTAACAGCCGAGCCCGGAAAAACGATGACGATCAACTTTCTCATTAAGGGCGGTAAGGAGCGCAACCGCAGCTACGAGACCTACGTGTCGGAAAACCTCGACGACGTTTTGAAATGGATACGGAGTTAATGCATCGCCGGCTTAGTGATCGCCGCCCGGATGTAGGCCGGTCGTTTGTCACTCGGCCGCATTTCATTCGGTCGCAAGTCGCATCGCGTGTTGGAGGCATTGTCGGCCGCATCGTGGTTGTGGCGGTCCTCGCCTGCGCCGTAGCTTTTCCCGTCGGCTCTCAGGAGACGCCCGGCGACATGACGGCGGGCGGCATGACGCCGAGCGACGTGCATCAGCACGCCCGCTGGGTCATCGCCGAGATCCGTGCGATCCGCGAGCACGAGGGCGTCACCGAGACGCCGCGTGATCCCGGGACGCAGCTGAACAAGCTCCCCATCCACGTTTACCAGAAGGCGGTCGAGCTGATGGGAAAGGTCGGTCGCTACCAGCAAAGCCTGGGCATGGAGCCGATGGGAGTTAATCCGCTGCCTTTCGAGGCTCTCATTCCCGAAGTGGTGTTCGAGCCGGTGGACGCCATCCTGGTAAACCTCCGGGCGGTGAAGGACGAGCTCGGGATGACGGACACGGTACCGCAGCCGGAGTTTATCGCCGGGCGCAATCCAACGGAGGTGTATGAGCTCCTCTGGCGGGCTTCCTACATGATGGACGGCCTGACCGAAGCGATTCGGCCCACCGACGTCTATGCCAAGCAGCGACAGGCCGTAGCAGACCTGACCATCGTGGCGCAGGCCCTTGACGTGTCGCTCCCCGACGACAGGGAGACCTTCAGCGGCAAGGAGCCCCGCGACGTGTTGATGGAAAACTATGTGAACATGTACCGTTTGGCCCGGATTCAGCGGGAGCTTGGCATGCAGCCGTTCTACGTGCCACCGCTTCCCGGCGGAGAGCTTACCCCCGCCAACGTATACGATACCGCCGGCACATTGATCGGTGAGCTGCACCGCATCAAGGCGGAGGTGGGTGTGGAGCGCCAGACGCCACCCCTCGAGGCGGTTGACGGAAAGACTCCGGACGACGTGTACGCTGAGGCGAAGTTTATCCAGGACGGTTTGGACAGGCTGTTTCAGGCCGCCTCCGCGCGGTGAAGGAGAGAGTTGCGATGCTGAAAAACCTCAACACGCGCGCGAAAGTGGTGCTCATCTTCATACCGATCATCATTCTCATATCTCTCCAGGCGGTCATGGTTTTTGTGTTCGTGGAGCGATTGAACGAGGACGTCCGTCAAATGGAGGAGCGGCGCATCGAGACGGTGCTGATCCTCAATGAGTTCATGCAGGAGCTCAGCGCGAACCAGCAACGCTACCAGCTGCTCGCCGACCAGGATAACACTGAAATCCCCTTCGAGGATCTTGTCTACGAAGTCTTCGAGGCCGAGGAAAAGTTGCAGGCCGACCTCAACGAGGTGCAGCTTCTGCTGGGGGATGATGCGGATGACGAGTCCGATCCTTTGCTTGCACGGCTCATCGCAGAGTTCAATGAGTACAACGCCGCAAATCGGACAGTGACGGAGACCTTCTCCCTCTACAACGATATAGAACAGACGACGCAGCAACTGCTCGACCGCGAGCAGTCTGCAATGCGCGCGTCGGTGGCAACGATTCGAGGCAACAGCGTCCGCCTGACCAGCTTCGTCGTGATCGGCGCCGCTGCTGCTATCCTCATATCCCTGGCGATAGCCTTCTGGTTTGGGTCCGCGCTGCGGCGGCCCATTCGGTCCGTTGCAGTCGGGCTACAGCGGATGGCCGACGGCGAGGGAGATCTCACAGAGCGGCTCACGGTGGGCTCCCGTGACGAAGTTGGGCAGGTGGCTTCGGGGTTCAACGATTTCACCGAGATGCTTGCCGGCATGATGCGCAACCTCAAAAGTTCGGTTGCCACGCTGACAGAGTCCGGGGAGGCTCTGGCCGCGAACGCGGAAGAGACGGCGGCCTCGGTCAACCAGATTAACTCGAGCGTGCAGAACGTGGGCGGCTTGGTCGAGCAGCAGAGCGAGAGCGTTCAATCCTCCACATCCGCGGTGGAGGAAATTAGTCGCAATATCGAGAGCCTCAACGAAATGATCGAAAGCCAGTCGGCAAGTGTCAGTGAGTCGACGGCCTCCATCGAAGAGATGGTAGCGAACGTTCGATCGGTGACGGAGCGAGTGGGAAATGTAAAGTCGGCCATGCAGAGCCTGGAGCAGGCGGCGGGCGACGGGCGCGAGCGCATGGACGGCGTATCCCGGGAAATCGAACAAGTAGCGAGTAAATCGGATCTGCTCCTCGAGACAAATAGCATCCTGTCCAACATTGCGGCGCAGACCAACCTGCTGTCGATGAACGCCGCGATCGAGGCAGCCCACGCCGGCGAGGCGGGGTCCGGGTTCGCGGTGGTCGCCGCCGAGATTCGAAAGCTCGCCGAGAACGCCACCGAACAGTCGCAGTCGATTGCCGACCGGCTGAAAGAGGTCAAGGCCTCCATCGATCAAATCGTGACCTCCGCCCGTGAAACGGACTCTACCTTCGGGCAGGTCCAGGAGCTTGTGCAGCAGACCAGTGAGCTTCAGACCGAGGTCACGAACGCCATGGAGGAGCAGGCCGCCGGCGGACAAGAGGTGCTTGAGGGGCTGTCGCAAATAAACGAGATTACCAATCAGGTAAAAACGGGTTCCGACGAAATGCAGGCCGGCTCGCAGTCGGTGGCAGAACAGATGAATCGTCTGCGCGAGCTGAGTATGGAGGTCGGCCGGGCCATGGAGGAGATAGGAACCGGCACCTCGGAAATCGAAAATGGTGTTTCCGAGCTGCAGTCGACAAGCCAGGAGAACCACGACATAGTGCAACGCCTCGCCGAGGAGGCAAAACAGTTCAAGACGTGATGCGTTTTCCCCTCAAGCTGGTGTACCCACGTTTTTAGCGTCTCGCCAACCGTCTACGCCTGAGCAGAGGCGCCGCCCTCTTTAGTGTTGCCGCCCTCTTGTCCGGCGTAGCGCTCATCCGAGCGCCACGCGATCGTAGACCCGCCGGTGCGAGCCCCCCGCCGACAGGAAGTCCACAATTTTCGTTCTCCGTCCGGACTCAGCAGGGGTGAAGTCCGACACGGGGAATCTGCGGCACGCACGAGCTGTTGTACCCACGGACCATCCCCCGGCGCCGCTTGATTACGGCGTTTCGATGGGGCTCTGGTGCAAATATAGTTGCATATACATGTTAATCCTAATATAGTGCGGGTGCGATATCAGCGCAAGCGACACAGCATTTCGGCAGCAAAGTGAAGGGGACTATGGCAGTGAGCACGGAGACGCAACGTCTCGCGGACCACGAGAGTCGGAAGGCAAATTGGAAGAACTGGGGACCGTACCTGAGCGAGCGTGCCTGGGGGACCGTTCGGGAGGACTACAGCGCCGGCGGCACTGCTTGGGAGTACTTCCCCCACGATCATGCCAGGAGCCGGGCCTATCGATGGGGCGAGGATGGGATCGGCGGCGTATCGGATCGACACCAACACCTCTGCCATGCAGTCGCCCTGTGGAACGGCGCGGATCCCATTCTCAAGGAGCGGTTGTTCGGGCTGACCGGTTCGGAGGGAAACCACGGCGAGGACGTGAAGGAGTACTATTACTACCTCGATTCCACGCCGACGCACAGCTACATGAAGATGCTCTACAAGTATCCGCAGCGGCGCTTCCCGTACGAGGACCTGGTGGCCGAAAACGCCCGTCGCGGTTCGCTCGAGCCCGAATACGAACTCATGGATACCGGTGTCTTCGACGAGGAGCGCTATTTCGACGTCTTCATTGAGTATGCCAACGCGGGCGAGGACGACTTGCTCTGCCGCATCACGGTTGTGAACCGCGGTCCCGAGACTGCCGGTTGTACTGTGCTCCCGACGCTTTGGTACCGGAACACCTGGAGCTGGGGATACGGGGCCGGGCCGATGGGCGAGACCCCCTGGCCGCCCGAGATGTCCGCGGCTGCAAGCGCCACGACAACCGTAACAGCCGAGGGCGCCGGTGTGGACGCCGGCGAGACACTCTCGGCAGTGCGCGCGAGTCACCCCTCGCCACATACGGGCACGTATCATTGGTACGCCGCCGAGGCGGATGAGCTGATTTTCACGCAGAACGAAACGAACCACGCACTGCTTTTCGATGACACCGGCGATGGAGAGAAAGACGCTCAGCTTCGGGGGCGAAAGGATGCGTTTCACCGCTATGTGGTCGACGGTGACGGCGATGCGCGCGTCCTGCAGCCGCACGGCACCAAGGCGGCGGTGGTCTATCGCTTCGATCTCGCTGCGGGGGAGTCACGTGAGCTCAGACTGCGGCTGTCGCAGACCGCGCTCGATAGACCGTTTGATGACTTCGCAGGCGTGTTCGACGCTCGCATCGCCGAAGCCGACGCCTTTTATGCCGGAGTACAGGCGGACGACTTATCCGGTGACGAGCGACTCGTACAACGGCAGGCATTTGCCGGGCTGCTGTGGAGCAAGCAGTTCTTTTACTACAACGTCGAGCAGTGGCTTGACGGTGATCCTGGGCAGCCGCATCCACCGGCCGTGCGCTCAACAGGCAGGAACAGCGGCTGGCGCCACCTGATGAACTTCGACATCATCTCCATGCCGGACAAGTGGGAGTATCCCTGGTACGCCTCGTGGGATCTTGCCTTCCACTGTGTGCCGATCGCCCTCGTAGATCCCGATTTCGCCAAGCGCCAGCTCGTGCTCATGACCCGGGAGTGGTATACCCATCCAAATGGGCAGCTGCCCGCCTACGAGTGGAGCTTTGACGACGTGAACCCGCCCGTGCATGCGTGGGCCACCTGGCGGGTCTACAAGATTGCGCGAAAGGTCACCGGGAAGGCCGATCGGGCGTTTCTCGAGGACGTATTTCACAAGCTGCTTCTCAACTTCACGTGGTGGGTCAGTCGGAAAGACACCGAGGGGCGCAACATCTTCGAGGGCGGCTTCCTCGGTCTCGACAACATCAGCGTTTTCGACCGCAGCACCGAGCTTCCCACTGGTGGTCACATCCATCAGTCGGACGGCACCGCGTGGATGGGGTTCTTCTCTCTGATGATGCTCAAGATGGCACTGGAGCTTGCGGAGGATAACCCCACCTACCAGAACATCGCCTCCAAGTTCTTCGAGCACTTCCTTCGCATTGCCGAGGCGATGACCGCTGATCGCCGAGAGGGACCGGGACTCTGGAACGAGGAGGACGGCTTTTTCTATGACAGCCTCCACCTTCCTGATGGGCAGACGATCCCGCTGAAGGTCAGGTCTCTTGTTGGGCTCATACCGCTTATTGCGGTGGAAAGTCTCGAACCTGAGCTTCTCGAGCGCATGCCGGTGTTCGCCCGGCGGATGAAATGGTTCTACGACAATAAGGTCTACCTCAAAGAGGAGGGCCACCTCGCCTGCACCCGCACCCCCGGGGTCGGTGAGCGGCGGTTGCTTTCGCTGGTAAACGAGGATCGCCTTCGCAGCATTCTGACCTACATGCTCGACGAGAGCGAGTTTCTCTCCCCGCACGGGATCCGCTCGGTTTCGAAATACCACGCCGAGCAGCCTTACAGCTTCGACGTGGGTGGGGAGAGCTTCGGGGTGAGCTATCAGCCGGCGGAGTCCGAAAGCGGGATGTTCGGCGGGAACTCGAACTGGCGCGGGCCGGTGTGGTTCCCGATCAACTTCCTGCTCGTTGAGGCGCTGCAGCGGTTCCATCACTATCACGGTGATCGCTTTACGGTGGAGCACCCCCGTGGCTCCGGTCGTGAAATGACGCTGGATGCGGTTGCCGCCGAGCTCTCCCGTCGGCTTACGGGAATCTTCAAGCGCGGGGAGGACGGGCGCCGGCCGGTGTTTGGAGGAAACGAGCGCCTGCAGAACGATCCGCAGTGGTGTGACTACATACCATTCCACGAGTACTTTCACGGCGAGAACGGCGCCGGTATCGGCGCGTCGCACCAGACCGGCTGGACCGCCCTGGTTGCGAAACTGCTGCAGCAGTCTTTATAGGAGTTGAGAGTGGCTACCGATACCGACCCACAGCTTCCCCGACTGGAATCGCACAGGATGGGCCGCAGCTTCCTGTTGATGGCTGCGCTCGTACTGATGCTCATGCAGGGTATACAGTCCTACGTAAGCATCCAGCGTGAGTCGCAGCAGCTCGAGCGTTTCGGCGAGTCGGTTGCGGAATCGGCGTCGGTGGCGATGTCCACTCCGCTCTGGCTCATGTCCGGGGAGGCCCTCGCCGACATAATGCGGTCCTACGTCGCGCATGACGCCGTCGACCGCGTGATCGTCTACGAGGGCGCGGATCCCTGGCTCGCTTATGATCGCGAAGCGGGGCTCGTGGGAGATCTTGGAGGGGAGACCGGAGCCTACGACGAGATCGATCCCGATAGCCTGTTCACCGGAGCCTCATTTGCCGGGCTCGATCGCGCGATCGTGTACGAGGACGAGCGGATCGGTGGCGTGGAGGTTGTGATAAACGACAGGCGCATCGTCGCCGCGAGGCAGAGATCTCTTCTGCGGACGATCGTCATTATCGTCGCCGAAATCCTCATCATTTTTGCGATAATGCGGATGCGAGGGAGCCTTATTCTCACCGAATCCCTATCCCGTATGAACGATTCACTCAGGCGGTTCGTGCCGGACCAGTTCCTGGGATTCCTCCACAAGGAGGATATCAGCGACATCCAGCTCGGCGACCACACCGAGGAATGGATGGCGGTGTTGTTCCTCGACATCCGCTCGTTCACGAAGTTCTCCGAGAGGCTCTCTCCGGAGGAGAACTTTGATTTCATCAACTCCTTTCTCGGTCATATGGGCCCCGTCGTGCGGCGGCACAACGGCTTTGTGGACAAGTACCTCGGCGACGGGCTCATGGCGCTTTTCCCGGCTTCCATACACGATGCGGTGGCGTCGGCGATCGATCTCCGTCGTGAGCTGCGGGTCTATAACGAATCGCGCGCCGCCGCCGGTCTCGCGCCGGTTGACTTCGGCATCGGGATCCACGCGGGGAACCTCATGCTCGGGACGGTCGGGGAACGGATGCGCATGGACGGCACCGTCATATCACCCGTGGTGAATCTTGCCTCCCGACTCGAAGGACTCACCAAGGAGTTCGGCATCGGTATCGTTGTCAGTGAGTATGTTGCAGGCGAAGTCGGGAACGAGGTTCGGGACGTGCGGTATCTCGGACGCGTGTCGGTGAAGGGAGCCCGCGATCCGGTTGCCGTGTACGAAATCTTCGAGGGCGAGAACGAAGAAGTTCGCAGGCTTCGCGCGGCGTCGAGAGCGGCCTTCGAGGCCGGCGCCCGCTGTGCCGTCGAGGGGAAGTACGCCGAGGCGCTTTCGGAGTTTCGCGGGGCCCTGCAGGAGTGTCCGGACGATCCCGCCCTCGACTATTATCTGCGACTTCTCGGAAACGCGGCCCCGACCGGCGGGGGCAGCACCCTGTAGCCTCGCGCGCTAATTCCCCGAGCCCATCCAGTACCTGTCGGGAATAGCGCGCAACTCCTCGGATGCGATCGGATTCGGAATCTCCAGACGACGCCTGGAATCGAGGTCGGCGCGCTCCAGGTAGGGCGCGAGCTCGGGGTGTGAGGTGTACATCTCCATATAGGTGCCGTCTTCGTACATCGCCTCCATTCCGGAACGGATGGCGTCGTGGAGAGCCGCATCGTCCCTGTTCACGAAGAACAGGAAGTCGAATCTGTAAACGAGTACGATGTCGCTTTCCACGGTTATGTCGGGGTATCGAGACCGGTACTGCTCGAGAAACCCGTACACCTCGCTTGCGCCGAGCGGATAGTAGTCGATCCGCCCTGCGTCGACGAGCTGGAAGAGAACGTCGAAGCTCGCCGTTGTGATCTCGAGCCCTGCTTGGCGGAGAATCCTCGTATCCGTCCAGCCTGTTCCCTGACCGCCGGTGAACTCCCGCAGATCGGCGAGGCTCTCCACGCGGGAGAACTCCTGCTGGCGATCCGCGCGGATGACGAACAGACGGTTACCGAGCAAGCCACGGGTGATCGGAATATAGACGGGTCTGAACCGCTCCTCCAGCTCCCGTGAGGTGCCTACCCACACCACGTCCACGCGGCCGTCCTCGAGCTCTACCAGTGCTCGTGCGTTGGTCATCTCCGGTCGACTGGACTTGACCAGGCGATAGTCTCCGGGAGCGCGCTCGAGCGCTTCGGCGAGGACGGCATAGGCGAAGACCTGCTCCTCCTCGCGGCCCCGAAAGTCGGGGAACACGACGTCTTCTGCGTAGGCGGCGAGGGGAAGAGCTGCAGTTACTGCGGCGCAGACAAGTGCCGCTGCGACCATCTTCATTCTTCGGTCTCCATGTGCGCTCAATAATGCAGTCCGTGGGGTGAGAATGCAAGCGTGGTTCGGCGGCCCGGCGGCCCGGCTGCGTCGCCCGAAGCCGTGGTTTGGCCCCGCATCGGAAACCCCGTGCGGAGCGCAGCGTTTTGCGAATTCTCTCGTCCATTTCTTGACTTGTGTAATATAGCGCGATACCTATACACGGGAAGCACAAATATACTTGCAGGCGCAAGTAAAAGGCGGGAAGAACGGTATGACGAAAGCACACGAACTGGAGCCCCTCGAGCACTCACTGTGGATAGACTACATGAGGCGTCAATTTGTCGAGGACGGCGGACTTGCGGAGATGATCGAAAACGGCGTGCGGGGGGTCACCTCGAACCCGAGCATTTTCGAGAAGGCCATCGCCGGGAGCTCGGATTACGACGATCAGATGAAGGAGTTGGTCAGGGACGGCCGGACCGCGAGTGAAATCTACGAAGCGCTCGTGGTGCGAGACATACAGGAAGCGGCGGACCTCATGCGTCCGGTCTATGACGAGAGCGCAGGCATCGACGGATACGTGAGCCTGGAAGTGAGTCCCACCCTGGCCAACGACACGGCCGCGACGGTTGCCGAGGCGGAGCGACTGCATCGCCTGCTCGACAGGCCGAATGTCATGATCAAAGTGCCCGCGACGCCGGCCGGTATCCCCGCCGTTGAGGAGCTCATAGCGCAAGGTATCAGCGTGAATGTTACGCTGCTGTTCTCGCTCTCGCACTATGACGCCGTTGCGGAGGCCTACCTGCGCGGGCTCGAGCGCCTGGCTGCAACCGGCGCGGATCTTTCCCGCGTTGCATCGGTAGCCTCCTTTTTCATAAGCCGTGTCGAAGGAAGTGTGGACGCGGCTCTCGAGGCGGCGGGGCGGTCGGATCTCAAGGGGCGCACGGCGGTTGCGAATGCCAAACTCGCCTACGCCCGCTTCGCGGACCTGTTTTCGGGCGAGCGATTCGAAGCGTTGCGCAGACAGGGGGCGCAGGTACAGCGCCCCCTGTGGGCAAGTACCGGCGTCAAAGACCCCGGGTACCCGGACACCAAGTACGTCGACGGCCTCATCGGTCCCTCCACGGTGAACACCCTTCCACCGCCTACCCTCGATGCGTTCCTGGATCACGGCACCGTGGAGCGAACCATCGATGCCGACGTTGCCAACGCACGTGCTGTTCTGAATTCTCTCATTGAGGCGAATATCGACCTGGATGAGATCACCGACGTCCTGCAAACCGAGGGTGTGGAGAAATTCGCCGAGTCGTTCGAGTCGCTTATGAGGAGCATCGAGGAGAAGCGGGCGCGTCTCGCGGAGGGGTCTCTCCGTCTTGAGCTTTTCCTTGGTGATGCCGAGGAGGAGATGACGTCCGCCTTCGAGAAGCTGCGGGAAGATCGGGTGGTTGAGCGCATCTGGCGGGGTGACCATACCGTATGGAAGGAGGATCCGGCAGAGATAACCAACCGGCTGGGCTGGCTCGCGAGCCCGCAGATCATGCAGGAGCCCGAAACGGGAGACCGGCTGCGAGGCCTCCTCGAGGCGGTGCGGTCGGACGGCTACAGTAAGGTGCTCTTGCTGGGGATGGGTGGCTCGAGTCTTGCACCGGAGGTCTTCGCACGTACCTTCGGCGCGTACTCCTTCGGGCTCGAGCTGTCGGTACTCGACAGCACGGACCCGGACGCGGTTCTGGCAGCCGACCGTCGGCACGAGCCGGGGGCAACGCTCTACATCGTCGCGACGAAGTCCGGCGGCACGGCCGAGACCATGTCCTTCTTCAGGTATTTCTACAATCGCACCATGGCCTCGGTTGGAGAAGAGGAAGCGGGAGAGCACTTCGTGGCGATCACCGATCCGGGAAGCGAGCTCGAGGATCTGGCGCGACGCTATGCGTTTCGGGCGGTGTTCGCCAATGACTCGAGTATCGGTGGGCGGTACTCGGCGCTGTCGTTCTTCGGCCTGGTTCCCGCCACCCTCGTTGGTGTCGATGTCGACAAGCTCCTCGATCGGGCGTGGCTCGCGGCAGTGAACTGCGACAGATACAACTGTCCGGCCGCCGGCGACAACGCGGGCGCTCGTCTCGGTGCGGTAATGGGACGGATGGCACTGCGGGGCAAAGACAAGCTTACCTTCGTCACGTCTCCCGAGATTGCCGCCTTCGGCGACTGGGTGGAACAACTCGTCGCCGAAAGCACCGGCAAAGAGGGCAGAGGCATCGTGCCGGTGGTCGGTGAGCCGGTCGGCCACCCGGGGGGCTACGGCAATGACAGGCTCTTCATTCACCTGCGCGTGGACGGTGACGATTCCGACGACGACGCCATGCGGTCCATCATGGATGCGGGGCATCCGGTGGTGCGCATCAATCTCGAAGACGCCTACGACCTCGGAGAGCTGTTCTTTCTCTTTGAGATGGCGACGGCTGTGGCAGGGCACGAGCTCGGAATCAATTCCTTCGACCAGCCCAACGTGGAAGCTGCGAAGAAGCTCGCGGGGCGGATGATAGCGGTCTATCGGAAAGAGGGATCGCTCCCGCCAATCGAAGACACAATTTCCGCCGGAGATGCCGGACCGGCACTCCGTGCCTTTCTCGAGCATGCGGGGGGGTCGGCCTATGTGGGTTTTCAGGCGTACCTGCAGCCCGACCCGCCGGTCACCGAGGCCCTGCAGGAAGTCCGCCGTGCGGTACGAGACAGCAGCAGGCTCGCAACGACGCTCGGCTACGGTCCGCGCTTTCTGCACTCGACCGGCCAACTCCACAAGGGCGACGGAGGCAACGGCCTCTTCATACAGTTCACCTCGCAGTCGTACGAGGACGTCGCGATTCCTGATGAAGCGGGCTCTGCGGCGTCCTCCATTTCGTTTGGCACGCTGGAGCAGGCGCAGATGCTCGGTGACAGGCAGGCGCTGCTCGACGGCGGTAGACGGGTCATCACGATCGATCTCGGCTCCGACGTTGCCGGCGCATTGCGATCGCTCGCCCCGCGAGGAGGAACGACATGAGACTGGGACTCGTTGGTCTCGGAAAGATGGGCGCCAACATGACAAAGCGCCTGCTCGGTGGTGCGCACGAGGTTGTTGTAACCGATATCAACTCCGATGCCGTTGCAGCGGCCGAGCGCACCGGCGCCGCCGCCGCTGTGGATATACGGTCGCTCGTGTCTCAGCTCGAAGCGCCGCGCGTTGTCTGGGTCATGGTCCCGGCCGGCGATCCGACGGAGGAGACTATCAGATCCCTGGCAGATTCACTCGCCGAGGGTGACGTCATCATCGACGGCGGAAACAGCAACTACAAGGATACAATGCGTCGCGGCGCCGAGCTTGGCCGGCGGGGTTTGCACTTCGTGGATGTCGGCACGAGTGGCGGGGTCTGGGGCCTGCAGGAGGGCTACAGTATGATGATCGGAGGTGAGCGCGAGGTAGCGGAGCAGCTTCGCCCGGTCTTCGAGACCCTTGCGCCCGCTCCGGACAAGGGGTGGGCCTACATGGGCCCGAGCGGGGCCGGGCATTTCGTAAAGATGGTCCACAACGGGATCGAGTACGGCATGATGCAGGCCTACGCCGAGGGGTTTTCCATTCTGCGCGAAAAGAAAGAGTTCAACCTGAATCTCGCGGATGTCGCGCGTAGTTGGCAGCACGGCAGTGTGGTACGGTCGTGGCTACTCGACCTCGTGAAGGCGGCGTTTGACGAGGACCAGGACTTCGAAGAGATCTCCGACGAGGTCAGCGATTCGGGAGAGGGGCGATGGACGGTCTTCGAGGCGATCGATCTGAACGTCTCGGCACCCATCATCACCATGTCGCTGCAGCGCCGGGTACGCTCGCGGGAGAAGACGAGTTACACTGACAAGCTGCTGTCGGTGATGCGGAATCAATTCGGCGGACACAGCTTGAAACCGTCGTCCGATGCGTAGCGTGGCAGGGGGACACTCGGCAGCTCGCATCTCGGCGGCGGCGATGCCGCGAGAAAGGGGGACGTATGAGCACACACACTGATTTCAACACCGACACCGACCAGGGACAGGTAGCCACTCCCATGACGGTCGTCATCTTCGGCGCGACCGGAGATCTCACCCACCGAAAGCTTCTTCCGGCTCTATACGAGAACTTCCGCAAGGGGCGCCTCGATGCGGTACGGGCTATCGTGGGCTACGCGCGCAGAGACTGGGCCGACGACGACTTTCGCTCCCGTGCCCGCGACGGCATCGAGCAGTTCGCGGCGGGGTCCTTCGACGAAGACCTGTGGCGACGATTTGCCCGCCTTCTCGCCTACCAGCGGGGCAATCTCGATGAGGCGGGAGACTACCACGCCCTGTCGGCGCGGCTGCAGAGACTCGAGGGCGAGGAGGGAGACGCCGCCGGCGAGGACTCGGACACCGGCGATGCGAGCGGGAACGCCGGCCGTCTCTACTACCTGGCCACGGCCCCGCGATTCTACGCGCCTGCCTGCCGTAACCTCGGTGCAGCCGGCATGGCCGAGGAGAGCCGCGGACCACGACGGGTCGTCATCGAGAAG
>JAAAOR010000005.1 GCA_009908735.1 Spirochaetota bacterium
CGAACTCGCTCTGGTAGGGATCGGTGTAATACACTGGCTCGGTCATGGCTGAAGTATAGTCACGAGGGTGGGGCCGCGGAAAGCGCCGGCCCTATCTTCGACTCCCGCTAAACCCGGCGCGAGCCGCAACTAGAGGCGGTACTGCAGCGACCAGCGACGCGCCGGCTGCGAGACGGTAGAGGATGACTACCGACGTGGCTTCTATGATAATTCCTCCCAGCCAGCTCCCGAGGATGCTCCCGATACCGAAGTAGACGGAGGGGGCCAGGGCCTGAAAGAAGCCCCGATGTTCGGGTGGTGCGATCCGATGAACGTGGTCGACCGCGGCGGCGAGAAACAGGCCGAATGTGAGCCCGTGCGTCAGCTGAAGGGCAAGCACGCCCCCGGCTGAGCCGACGAGGGTATAGGCAAAGAGGCGTACGGCGAACAGGATGAGGATGCCGCCGAGAAGAGGAAACCCCCGGTAGCGGCGAAGAATGAGGCCCGAGAGAAAAAACAGGGGCACTTCGGAGAGCGCGCCGATTGAATGCGCGAGCCCCACATCGGAGACGGTGCCGTCGACCTCTTCGATCAGGAGCGGGATAAACGTGATGCCCGCCCGTAGTCCAGTGAACGCTACCATCGCCGAGCCGAGAAGGAGCAGATAGCTGCGATTGCGGAGAACTGCGCGCAGCCCGTCGATGAACCCGCGAACCGGTGGGGTTCGCACCTCGGGGGCCGGTGACGGGAGGCCGAGTTCCTCCGGCGACCATTCCACGGCCGCCTCTCTCTGCCGCGACGCCGGTCGCTCGCGTGGTGGCAGGCGCGGCGGGCGGGGCATGAACAACGCCGTCGCGGCGGCGGCCAGCACGAGCACCAGGTATGCCGGAAACAGTAGCTCGAGGCCGTAGCGGTCCGTGAGGTATCCAATAATGACTGCCGCCGCCGCGAACCCGAGTGACCCGAACCCCCTGGCAATGCCGTAGTTGGGCGGGGCGGGCGTTTCGCGACGGGACATGATCCAGGCGTCGAGCACGGCAGGAAGGGAGTTCGCGGTTACCGAGTACAGCAGTGCAAGCCCGACGATCGCGATGAGCGAGACGCGCACCAAAGGCATCAGGTTAACAACGACTGCGGCGAGGACAAGAACCCCGGTCACCAGATATCGTGGCGACCGAATGCGATCGGTAATGGAGCCGAGAATGGGCTGCCCCACCAGGGCAAAACCGAACACAGCCGCCATCACGGTTCCGACCTGGCTTGGCGCATATCCCACGGACCGGAGGTAGGGAACCAAGAACGCCTCGAAACAGACGATGGACGACCAGAAAAGAAACTGAAGGAGAGAGAAGCGCGCGGTTTGACCGCCCACCAAAATGCGCATGATACACGAGTTTTGACAGAACAGCCGAAAACAGACAAGACGGCGACGAGGTATAGACCTGGACAGAACCCGGGCGGCGAGGATACCCTCTGGTTCGTCGAACAGTGCCGCCGGCGGTCCGCACCGGGCCGCACCGGGCGGGTCCGGGCTAGGGAGAGATCATGAAAACACCTGACTATCGCAGTACTCCCTTTCTGGCCGCCGGCGCCGTGCTCGTTATTCTCCTCGGCCTGTGGGTTGCCGGGCTGGGCTGGTATCGCAACGTGCTCATCGAAAACGTGCGTGCGGAAGCTCGTCAGATCGTCTCCGGGTGCACCGCCCGGCTTTCGGGGACTTTGCAGGAAAACCGCGCGCGCCTCGACGCGATGGCCACCATAGTCTCTCCTGAGGTGTCAAGCGATTTGCTTGACGGCGAGTTCAACGCCTTTGCGAGGGGCTTGCTTCAGGGACAGCGCGAGATCGTGAATATTTCTATCGCTCCAAACGGCGTGCAGACGTATGTGTACCCACCAGAGCAGGCCGACGCGGTGGCCGGGCACGACCTCCTGAACGACGCCCGGAGCGAAGTCCGTGCCGAGGCCCGGGAGGCCATGAGCACCGGAACCATCGTTCCCAGCGGGCCCTACGAACTCCGACAAGGGGGACATGGATTCGTGCTGCGCAAAGGCATTCTCGCCGAAGACGACGCGTGGGGTCTCGTTGCCGTCGTCCTTGACGTGGAAGGACTCATGGAGGAAGCGGGGATGGCCCCGCGAATGCGTGAGTTCGTTATGGGAGTACGGACGTCGCCTGAAGACCGGGTGTTCTACGGCTCTTCCGAGGCCTTCGCCGGCGAGGCGGTGACCGGAAGCGTCAACGCACTCGGCGATGTATGGCAGATCGGCGCCTTTCCGGTGGGAGGATTCGACGCGGCGATCTCGCCGGGCTTCGACATGGTTCTCTGGCTTACGCTGCTTGCGGTCATCCTGCTTGCCGGGTTAGCTTACTTCATAAGCGCTCACGCCGAGGAGGAGCTGGCATCCGAGCGGCGGCTCCTGAAAGGGATCAGTGAGACGAGCCCTGTGGGCATCGTGGTTCTCAATTCTACCGGGACGATTACCTTTACGAATCCGCACGCACGAGAAGTTCTCGGCGCACCCGACCTTGGGGAGAGGCCCTACGCCGACCCGGAGTGGGGAATCCGGGACCTCGATGGGCACCCGCTTTCCGCCGAAGAGTCGCCCTTCCGGCGCGTCGTCGAGACCGGCCGGACAGTGATAGACGCGCGACACGAGATCCACACCGCCGGCGAACGGCGGGTCGTTTCGGTGAATGCAGCCCCGCTGAATAAAGGAGTCGTCGCCATTATCCAGGATGTCACCGAGCAGGTCGACACCGAGCGCCGCATTCGGGCAGCCCTGCGCGAGAAAGATGTGCTCCTCCGAGAGATTCACCACCGCGTGAAGAACAACCTCGCCATCATCACCAGTCTCCTCAGTCTTCAGCAGAACCGGATTCGCAGCGCCGACGAGGCCGTTTTCGCGTTTACCGAGACGCAGAGCCGGGTACAGGCGCTGGCGCAACTTCACCAGATGCTCTACCAGTCGGAGAATCTCGAGGTGATAGACCTCGCCGACTACGTTGCCGACGCGGTGCGGCGCCTGCAAAATGTCTACGATCCCTACGGTGAGGTCGAGATTGCTCTGGATCTCGCCACCGTGAGGGTCGATATGGACCACGCAATACCTGCGGGGCTGGTTGTTACGGAGCTCCTCACTAACGCATTCAAGCACGGCGCACCCGAGTCCGGCGCCGCGATAATCAGCGTCTCGTTGAAGTACGTCGAGGACACCAGGGTCGACCTCGAGGTCTGCGACAACGGGCGGGGTATGCTCTCGGAGACCGAGGGCCGCGACGATACTTCCCTTGGTATGGAGCTCGTAGGCGCGCTCACGCAGCAATTGAACGGCGAGCTCGACTTCGACGCGCTAGTCGGGACGTGTTTTCGCCTGCGCTTCGCTCCGGGAAGCGTTGGGGCGGCAGGGTCACCGGGGAGCCGGACGCAGACGGATAGTTGACTGAGCGGCGAATCGCGCGCATCCTGACAGCCTACGGAGGAAAGACAATGAGCGAACTCATAGAGAAGCTGGAAACCGCCGGGCTCGTGCCGGTCATCGCCATCGAAGATGCGGAGAACGCCGTGGCGCTCGCGAGGGCCTTCGCCGATGGGGGACTGCCGCTCGCGGAAATCACCTTCCGCACCGCGGCCGCCGAGGATGCCATACGCAACATCACGCGCGAAGTGCCCGAGGTGCTCGTCGGAGCCGGCACGGTGCTTTCGGTGCCTCAAGTTCAGTCTGCGGTCTCCGCTGGGGCGAAGTTCATCGTCTCGCCGGGTTTCAACCCCAAGGTGGTCGACTTCTGCGTCGAAAACGGGATTCCGGTCGTTCCCGGCATCAACAACCCCACCGGCATCGAGATGGCACTCGATCGGGGTCTCGAGCACGTGAAGTTCTTTCCCGCCGAGGCGTCGGGCGGGCTCAAGATGCTCAAGGCGATGAGCGCGCCCTACGGGAAAGTGAAGTTCCTCCCGACGGGCGGGGTAAAGCTCGATAACCTCGCTGAATACCTCTCCTCTCCCGTGGTATTTGCGGTGGGCGGTAGCTGGGTCGCCACCAAAGAGCTCATCGCCAAGAAGAACTTCGAAGAGATCGGAAACCGTGTGCGCGAGGCCGTGGCGGTGGTCAAGAAGGTCCGCACCGGCGCGCAGAGCGTTTGATGACGTCATGACCGTCCCGCGTTCAACGACCGTGCCTCGAAGCCGAAGGGGGGCGCTACTCTCGCGCCGACTCGGGCCTCCGCGGTATGGTCGACATGCCGATAACCACGCCGCTTGCCGCGGCAGCCAGGTTGACCACCATTCCCCAGCGGTAGCCCTCCACGAACGCCTCCTGCAGCGCCGACGTCACCGCGGTGCGCTGGTCGGAGCGCAAGCTCTCGGGAAGCTCCATGGCGAGCAGCCGGTCGGCGTTGCCGAGGATCGCCTCGCGGGCGCCGTCCGGGAGCGAGAGGGCCTCGAGGGCCGGGGCGAGGTCGCGGGCGAAGCCCACGGTGACCACCGTTCCCACCACCGCTACCGCAAGCAGGCCCGACACACGGGCAATGGCATTGTTGATCCCTGAGGCCGTGCCCGAGAAGCGGCGGGGAACGTTGAGGGCACTGGTCGTAATCGAGGGGATGATGAGCACGATGCCGACGCCGAGCAGCACCACCGCCGGCAGGATGCGGCCGGTATAGCTCGTTCCGACGCCGCCGCCGGCGAGAAGGGCGATGGCCGCGCTGACGATGGCGGGGCCCGCTATCATCTGAAACCGGGGTCCGTGGCGGTCTGTCATTGCGCCCGAGGGGCCCGAGAATAGCGTGATGAGCACGGTGGTCGGTAGCACCGCGAGCCCCGCCAGGGTCGCGCGGTAGCCGAGAAGCTGCTGCAGGAAAAACGACAACAGAAAGAGCGTTCCCGAAAACGAGAAGTAGATGAAGAGCGTCGCCAGATTTGCGCCTGTGACCTGGCGGGTGAACATTCGGAAGGGCACGACGGGGTCGGTAACTCGCCCTTCCGTCACGACGAAGGCCACAACAGCGAGGATGCCCGCGGTCAGCATGACCCAGCTGCCCGGGCCGAAGACATCCTGAGAGGCGCGGATGAGCGAGAAGGAGAGGCCGAAGAGGGCGACGAAAGCCAGCGCCGCCCCGGCCCAGTCGAGCCGCCTTCCGGGCTGTCCGGGGAGGCGGGGCACAAAGAACACCGATACCGCGAGGGCCGCCAGCGCAAGCGGCGCCATCGCCAGAAATACGAAGCGCCAGGAGATCTCGGCGAGAAAGCCGCCGATAAAGGGCCCGAGCGCGGCAATCGCCCCTGACACTCCGGCCCACAGGCCAATAACCGTTCCCCGCTCGGAATCGGGAAAGACGTTGGTGATGATCGCGAGGCTCCCCGGCACCATCAGCGCCGCGCCCACTCCCTGGAAGGCGCGGGCGGCGATGAGAAGCGGCACCGAGGGGGCTATGGCGCTCAGCAAGCTGCCCACGGTGAATATCCCGATCCCCGAGTTGAAGATGCGCTTCACACCGAAAAGATCGCCGAGGGCGCCGCTTACAAGGATGAGACCACCGAGGGCGAGAGCGTAGGCGTTCACGATCCACTGCACCCCGGTGATGGTGGTGTCGAGGGTCCGCTGAATCGTTGGAAGGGCAATGGTTACGGCGGAGTTCATCAGGAATCCCACGCCGCTCGCCAGAATGCAGGCGGCGACGATGAGTTTCCCTTCGCGGGAGGAGAGAGTGATACTGCTCATGGGCTACTGCACCAATCGAGGCAAAAATTCCGAAAAGAACGGCACGTAGGTGATGAGAAGCACCACTACGAGCTCTACTGCGAAGAAGGGCAACACGAATCGGTAGAGCCGCGGCATCGATTCGTTGAAGCGGTAGGAGGCGAGGAAGAGGTCCAGGCCAACCGGCGGAGTAATGAAACCCAGCCCGAGGTTTGCGATGAAGATTGCCCCGAGGTGCACCGGCGCGATGCCGAAGAGCTCACCGAGGGGTACCACAAGCGGGGCGACGATGAGTATGGCCGAGTATATGTCCATGAGACAGCCGGTCAGAAGCAGCGCCCCGTTTAAGATCAACAGAAACACGAAGCGGCTCGTGACGTTATCCCGCATCCAGTCTCTGAGAATGACGGGAACCTGGGCGTCAACGATGTAGAAGCTCAAGCCCCGCGCAGCGCCGAGGATGATGAGTACGCCGCCGACGATGGTGATGCACTTCAGCGCTACCTCCGGCAGGCGGCCGAGCGGTATTTCGCGCCGTCCCGCCACCTCTACCACGAGGACGTAGGCGACCGCGAGCGCCGCGGTCTCCACGAGTGTGGTGAGCCCGGAGAAGAAGGCCACGACAATGACGACGGGCAACATGATCTCCGACATCGCCGACTTCAGGGCGGACATCGCCTCGCGCGGCTCGAACGGGCGGCGCGTGGTTCCACGCCGGATCGAGACAACCACGCCTATGGCGATGAATGCAAGCGCGATGAGGGATCCGGGAATGATACCTGCGAGGAACATGTGGAAGATGTTCACCTGCGCAATGGTTCCGTAGATGATGATGGCGAGGCTTGGCGGAAAGAGTAGCCCCACGTTGCTCGTGGAGGTCAGGAGCCCCACGGTGAAGCCCTCCGTCTGCTCGCCACGGGTGTGGAGGACGAAGTAGAGCAATCCCCCAAGAGCCAGGATGGTAACACCTGATGCTCCGGTGAAGGATGTGAAGAAGGCAGAGGCGAGCACTGTAGCGATAACCAGACCGCCGGGCAGCCACCCGAACCATGCCCGGAACAGGTCGACGAGCCGCTCGCCGGCCTTGCTTTCGGAGAGAATGTAACCGGTGAAGGTGAAAAGTGGTATTGCCGGGATGTTTGCGTCGGTGAGGACGTTGTAGGCCTCGTTGGGGATCACCTCAAGGGCGCCGCCGACCCGCGCGAAGAGAAGCAGCGCCGCCCCGGAGAGCACGATGAACAACGGCGTGCCAATAAACGCCGATGTGACGATGACCACGAGAAGTGGTATCGATACCTGCGGCACCGCGCGGTACCAGACGTCGAGCAGGCCTTCGAACCATGTCGGCAGCTGCGGCATGATCATGTAGGCGACGTTAGCCGCGGCGGGGAGGGCGAGAAAGCTGCCGATCAGGAAGCCGGCGATGCCCACGGCAATTTGCATCGGTTTCACCGTCGCGCTGCGGGTGAAGCGCAGGGCCATCACGAGCAAGCCGATGGGGATAACAGCCACGAATACCCTCGTCGGCACGATGCCGACCACCTGCGCGGCGGTGAAGCCGACTACGGCCAGTGACAGTGCGCTCCATGCCAGCGCCACGGCAATTGTGACCGAGATGAATCCGGTCACGTCGTCGAGCACGCTACGCATCCGCGAGCGCTGTGTACCGTAGCCGCCGGAGATGGAAAGGTGCCGCCCCTCACGCGCGGTGATCATCCCACCGACGAAGGCGAGGACGAGCACAAGGTGCACCAGATACGCGCTCTGCCCAAGAAGCCCCGTTGCGAAGACCGTGCGGAGCAGGATCTCGAGGAGAGGAAACGCCGCAAGCAAAAACAGAGCGGCCACAGCCACGCCGTTCTCGAGCAAGCGGAAACCGCGGCCGAGCGCATGCTCGGGCAGGAGTACGTGGGGACTCGACACGCTATCTCCTGTATTCGTCGAGATATCGCTGGATTCGGCGGTAGGTCTCCTCGTCGAATACCGGGCCCACGGTGACCTCCAGGCTGCGCTCGAACTCGTCGAACCACACGTCCCGCTCTGATTCGGAGAGCTCGATGATGTTCAGACCGTACTCGCGCATCGTCTCGACAGCCTCGGTTTCGAGCTCGTTGACGGCCGTACCGAGGCGGCGGGCTTGTCGCTCAACGGACGCCACAAGCTCCGACTTGATATCTTCGGATACGCGGCGCCACGAGCGCTGTGTTACGATGAAGGAGCCGAGGAAGGGGGCCACGTCGAGGTCGAGCATGTTCTGAGCGCGCGCGAACCACTGGAATCCGGCGGCCGCGATGGGGCTTGCGTAAAAGGCATCGATCATGCCGCTGTTGAGGGAGGTAAGCAGTGCGTTCTGCCGCACCGGCACGACCTCATAGCCCATTCGGCGGAACGCGCGCGCGGTCTGGGGCTGGTCGTCCGCCACCGCAAGCGCCAGATCTTTCAGATCGCCCGGGCGCGTGATGGGCTCGTTTGCGAAGAAGTTCACCCAGCCCGCTTTCGACCATCCGATCACCTCGAACTGGTTGCCCTCGATGGACTCCTCGATGTCGGGGCGCAGCCGGTCGAAGACGTAGTCGAGCTCCTCGTCCGAGCGGATGAGCACGGGCGCCGACAGGGCGAAGACCTCATCGGAAAGAAGCGCCAGGGCATCGCTCGTAAACAGCGCCCCCTGGATCTGGCCGATTCGCATCTTTCGAATGATATCGTTCTGCTCTCCGGCGATGCCGTTGTGGAAGATCTGCAGGGTGACCTGTCCCCCGGAGATCTCACGCCAGTCCGCCGCAATGCGGTTGAGTGCCCGCCCCCAGGGCGAGGACTCTGGAGCGGCGCTTGCGATTTTCAGCGTAAAGGCGCTCGCAGAGCCGGCTGATACTGCCAACATGGCGATCGCCACGGCGAGGGTCGTGATGGGCCGTTTCATTCATCTTCCTCCTGTGGATTTTCAAGCTCATCGAGGCCGACGACGAAGAATCGATCCAGGTTGTCGAGGTAGAATCGCGCCTCCTCCTGTTTGATGGTATTGATGAGCCGGTATCGCGGATAAGCCTCGGCATCTACCTCGAGAGCTTGCTCCATGAGGTCGACGAATCGGCGAATGTCCTGCTGCGGAATGGAAACCGACGTCGCGAGGGACACATACGGCGAGGCCTTCTTACCGTCGGCAAGCTCAACCGCACGCTCGAAATGATGCTCCGCCTTCTCGCGGCTGCCGCCGAGCCCCTCGGGGAGGCCCGCGTAGTAGGCGATGTAGAACTCGTGGATCGCGCCTTCGTCATAGTCCGGGTCGAGCTCGAAGGCCCGGTCCATGAGCGCCCCAGCCCGCGATGCCTGCATGGAGAGGCCGATGTCGAAAGGATCGGTGGACACCGCTCCCAGCCAGCCTGCGGCGGCCCAGTAGAGATACGGCACGTCTTCGGCGGCGGTTTTCTCGAGGACTGCGGGGGCCTCGCTTTTCACGCTCTCGGTGAATCCGGGGTAGCGGAGCTCGAGCGCGGCGAGCGCGCGGTCGCGGCCCCGGATGTAGAGGTTCTTGGCTCGGGAAATGAGCCTCTCTTGCTGCTCGTATTCGGATTGATCGAGCATCGTCGCCCGGGTCTGCAAAAAGCCGTTCGCGTAGCTTACGTAGGCGCTTGCCGATGAGAGCAGAAGCTCCTCGTTCTCCGGATCCTCGAGAAGGAGCGTGTCGTAGAGCTTGAGCACGAAAGGCAAGGCATCGCCGACGAGCTCGGGATCGTTGTCGGAGGAAAAGGCGTCGGCCTCCGCCCCGCCGGCTGACAGGGCGTCGGAGACGGCTCGCACCGCCATGCGGTTAATGGAACAGCCGGCAAGCACGAGGATGAGGGAGAGTAGCGCGAGCGTCCTGCGAACCACAGTGAATTTGTAAAGGAAGGCGGGGCCTTTTGCAAGCTGTGGCGGCGGCCGCCGCAGCTGGGGCCGCAGGCGCGCGACGGGCTTGAGGGGCTTGCACGCGGGCGCCGCCGCGGAGTAGAGTCCGGCCACACTCTGGAGGACCCTGTGACCCCGTTCTCGATGTACCGAGGCATGCCGCGCGAGGTATACGTGCTTTTCTTCGCGCGCGTGGTCAACAGCATCGGTCATTTCGTCTTTCCCTTCCTTACGCTCCTGCTCACCGACAAGCTCGGCATGAGCACGGCCGAGGCGGGCCGCTGGATCCTTTTTGCCGCGGTCTCGGTCATTCCGGGCTCTCTGCTCGGCGGTCGCCTCTCCGACACCTTCGGCAGAAAACGCGTGCTTCTCGTGTTCATGGCCGGCGCGGCCGCGAGTTTTCTCCCCTGCGTCTTTCTCGGTGACTCCATTGCGGTCGCGTGGTTCATTCTCGTGGTGCAATTCTCCGTGGGTGGGGTGAATCCGCCGATCATGGCGCTGACATCCGACCTCACCACGCCCGAGACCGGCCGTCTGCTGCGCGTCCTTCTTGGCCGTCCATTCCTGCTGGTCTTCGTGCTCGCGGTTACCCTCATGAACTTCGTCTATGCGCAGTTCACCTTCAGCGTACCGCTTCAGATGCGCGAGCTCTTCGGCGAGGCCGGTCCACGCCTCTTCGGCGTGATAAACGCGGTGAATGCCGCCATCGTGGTCGGCTTCACCGCGCCGCTCGTGCACGCGACACGTCGGCATCGACCGGTCGTAAACCAGAGCCTCGCCGGGGTGCTCTTTGCGGTGGGTTTCGGGATGATCTTCTGGATCAACAGTTTTGCCATGTTTCTGGTGGCGGCCTTCGTCTGGACGATCGGCGAGATACTCGCAGTCACGAACGCCAACGTATACATCGTCAATCACACCCCGAGCTCCCACAGAGGGCGGTTCAACTCCATCATTCCGCTCATCATGGGGACGGGTTTCGCGCTGAGCCCGGCGCTTGTGGGGGCCTATATCGAGGTTGCGTCGTTGCGTAGCGTCTGGCCGCTTGCCTTCGCTGTGGCCATGGCCGGGGCGCTTGTGCTGCTGATACTCGGAGAAGTGGAGCGGCGCACGCGCGGCGATCGGGGGCGGGCAGCCGGTGGAATGGACCCCGCCGGCGTCGTTGACGCCGACCCGAGCTCATGAAAGACTGACCGGACCATCGAAAGGAGGGAGAGTCGTGGATCTCGGACTGAAAGACAAGGTTGCGCTGGTGACTGCCTCGAGCAAAGGGCTTGGTGCGGCAACGGCTATGGAGTTCGCTCGTGAGGGCGCGAGGGTTGCCATGTGCGCGCGCAGCGGGAAGCTTCTCGAAGAGCGCGCCGCTGAAATACGGCAGGAGACGGGCGTGGAGCCTCTGGTGATGGAGGCTGACCTCACCAGCCGCGAGGATATCCGCCGGGTCGTTGCAACGACGAAGGAAACCTACGGTCGGATCGACACCCTCTTCATCAACGCGGGCGGCCCGCCCCCGGGGCTCTTCGGCGATCTCGATGAAGACGCCTGGCAGGGTGCCGTGGAGCTTACCCTCATGAGCGCCGTCCGTCTCGTGCGGGAGACCCTCCCCATCATGCGCTCACAGGGCGAGGGCAGCATCCTCGCCTGCACCTCGGTGAGCGTGAAGCAGCCGGTCGACGGGCTCATGCTCTCCAACGCGCTGCGTATGGCTGTGACGGGCATGCTCAAGACCCTGGCCAACGAGGTCGGCCCGGAGGGAATTCGCGTCAATATGATTCTTCCCGGATGGACGAGAACTCAGCGAGCGGTGAGCCTGCTTGCCGGGCGCGCGGAGAAGGCAGGTAAGACACCAGAGGAACAGGAGAAACAACTGACCGCCGGCGTACCGCTGCGGCGTATGGGAGAGCCGCAAGAGTTCGCCCGGGCCGCGGTGTTCCTCTCCTCGCCGGCAGCCGGTTACATCACCGGCGTATCGCTGCTCGTCGACGGGGGAATCTATAAGGGAAGCCTATGAGCTAGAACGTCAGGACCAGATTGACGAGTGTCTGGCCGCTTCCCTCCATCTGATGAACGAACGACTGGAAGTGGATGTTCACGTCCCGGCAGGCTTCCTGCAAGAATGAGAGATAGTAGAGGCCCAGATCAATAGCGGTTTCTCCCCCGCTTTCGGCCTCGTAAAAATCGCTGAGGCTTTTCTCTCGAACCGTGGTCTTCGATTTTTCGCGAATTGCACTCTGCACTTCGTCGAAGTTCGCTTTGTCGTTCGCGATAATGACGTGAAGCCGACCGCGATCATGCTCGATATTCGGATGCTTCTTCACCTTGAAAAGGATGTACATCTCGTCGTTAGCCTCTTCCCCGACCTCGTCAATACGAGCATGGGCGGTCGCGTTGGTCAGTACTTCGAGTAACAGCAGGGCAAGATACTCGCCGATGCCGGCTTTTTCCAGATAGGCGATGAGCTCGTCCCGCAGCCGCGGGACGAGCTCGTTATAGGGTTTCGATTTTCGATAGACGCTGAGGATGAACCACGACAGCGGGTTCATGTGGTCCAGATAACGCTCGGCGGTTAGAAGCCGAATACGCTTTTCCTGGTCGATGAGGCGTGAATCGAGCCGAACGCGCTCCTGTATCGGATCCATTATTTCCCGGCGCACGTCTGATACGGCATGTACGTTCCGGTTCAGAAGTGACTCCAGATACGTCGTGTTCACGGACGTTTGGAAGTCAATGGGATTGCGTGCATTGCGTCGGTTCCAGTGCCGCACCATGTCCGAGTTTACGATCATTGCGTAGCTGACGGAGTCGAACTCCCGATAGAGCATCCCGTAGGTCAGAAGCTTGGTGAGATCGATGATGCCGCTTCGCCGCTCGGTGATGTCGGAGACAGGCACCTCGAACTTGGAGACGTATCCCGAAACCAGGAGCTTCTGAACAGTTGCTGCCGAAAAGTCGGCAAGTTTGAGGCCGTATTCTTCGTTGGTATCGGACAGCCGGAGCCGTTGAAGGCGGTGGTTTTTATTTAGGAAATATGTGACCCCATCATCGCTGAAGACCACACGGATAGGAACCTCTATGACACCGGTCTGCTGGTTCCGCGGCATACTCCTACTCCTCGAGGCACTGTTGCTGTGACTTGTTTACTTCGAGAACCCCTTCCAGGAGAAAACCGGGGCTGCCTATACTGTAGCATAGTAGAATCCAGCGCTCATTTCACGTGGTTTGGGATGAAGTCGTTTGAAAACTTTCCGAAAGTGCAGAATAGCCGTGTGAAACTACAAAAAAACGCGACTTGACCTCTAGCGCTCAAGCCCCTAGAATACCGTAACACACGCAACCTGTAAGGGTGGCCCTTATGCTACGTGGTCTGTCCATCAAGGCTCGGATTACCATTGTTCTCGTTCTGCTTCCGCTCATCTCGCTTGTCGTTGTGGGCTCGGTTGCGCTGGTGCAGCAGCAAAACGTACTGCTCGAGCAGGCCGAGCAACAGTTGACCAGGATTGTCGAGGAGAAGACGCTTTTCTACGACTCGATATTCCGCCGTATTCAGCAGGAGACACAGGCTACAGCCGCATTTGCCGAGCAGATCTACGCGCTCCCGGCCTCCGAGATCTCATCCGCGCCCGCCGACGAGGGGCGCCTGCTTCTGCCGTGGACCGGTGGCGCGTACGGCTCGCCGGAGCTGCGCTCGCAACTCTCCGATGAGCTTTCTCGCCTCGAGCGTGTCGGCCGCATCCTCGATACTACGGTCGCACACAATCCCTACCTTACCCTCGGCTACATGGGCACCGAAAGCGGCGTTACCGTTATCGATGATGAGGAAGTTGTCGGTATCCTCGAAGCAGCGGAAGGATTCGATCCGCGCACCAGGCCGTGGTACGAGAGCGCCGAGCGGTCCGAAGAGCCGACATGGACCGAGCTGTATGTGGATGCCAACACCAAGGATCTCACCGTCAGCGCGGTCGCCCCGGTCAATGCCGCCGACGGCGGGCTCATCGGAGCGGTCGGCTATGATGTGCTACTGACCACCCTTCAGAATGATATTCTCGAGATCGACCTCGGCTACGATCATGAAGCTTTCCTGGTTAACGATGAGGGCTCGGCACTCGTGCGGCCGGGCATGGCGGAAGCCGGGCCGGGTGACGAAGCCGAGGCGAATGGCGGGGCGGCGTCGAACTGGAACCGGAGCTTCGCGACCGACAATCTCCTCGAGGTCGAGAACCGGGCCTTTGCCGACCTCGTATCGCGCATGATCGAGGGAGAGAGCGGCATCGCACGTTACGAGGATCAGGAAGGCGAGCGCAACTATCTCGTGTACTCACCCCTCCCCTCCATCGGCGCGTCGCTCGGTACTATCGTGCCCGAGGCGGAAATACTGCTTCCCGTGCAGGACAGTGGACGACTGCTCGTGATCGCCCTGGTGGTGGTGATCGTGGCTGCCCTCGGTCTGGGTCTGTTCGTAAGCTCTCAGGTCACGCGGCCGATCGAGGAGCTCACCGTGCTTGTCGACAAAGCAAGTCGGGGTCTGGTCGAAGTGCAGGAGATTCCCGTGAGAAGACGTGACGAGGTTGGTAGCCTCGCGGCCTCCTTCAACCGCATGCTCGCGAATCTCGGCACCGTGTTGCGCGAGCTCGAGAAGAAAGAGAAATCCTGAGGCATGGAACTCGCACTGCTGTCGCCTAAGCTCTTCGTACTCCTGCTGCTTGCCCTGATCCTCTATCGGGTCGCAACGCTGCCGTCGCCTGTGACCGGCCGCGAGGGGCTGTGGCCGCTTGCCGCGGTGCTCGGGATTCTGGTCGCGCGAGACCTGGCCCTCGCGCTCACGGGCATCCCGCTCATTCTGCCCCTCTCCGCCCTTGCGGTCATCGTAGCGTATTTGCTGTGGCTCAAAACGTTTACCGGCTGGGCTGTCACCGACCGCGTCTATATCGTTCTGAACCTACTCGCGGTGGTCGCTGCCGTTACCAACAGGCTTCTCGATGCCCCGGTCGACGTCGGAGCGTTTCACTACGGCCTGTGGATCGAGGCCAATGTCGTCTATCTTGCAGTTTCGCTGGGACTGGTTTCACCGGTAACAAACGAGAATGCGCGGGTGGTGCTTCGCACCCGCTTCGTGCTGATCTCCGCCCTGGCTCTCAGCCATCTTGTGCTGCTTCTCTATGGCTACGAGGCGCCGCTGGTTCACCAGGTGCTGCTGCCCGCCTCATACTTCGCTCACGGAGTCGTCATCATCGCCTATTATCGCTGGTTTCACGAGCAGGAGCGTGAATCGGTGGCCTATTATGCGGCG
>JAAAOR010000121.1 GCA_009908735.1 Spirochaetota bacterium
CCCGCGCCCGTATCGCGCCTCGCCTCGCTGCGAAAGACCTCCGTCGCTATGCCGACGCCGCCTACGGTGAGTGGTATTTCGACCGCATGCTCGACGGCCTTGCCTCCGAGCTTGTGCGTCGCCGCGCGTGGGAGGCGCTTGCAACCACCGGCGAGGTGCTCGAGGAGGTCGGATTCGAGACCACTGCCGAGCGATTTCACTACACCGCCGCCGAGGCTGCGCTTCGGGGCTATTTCGAACCGCCGTCGCCGTCGACCGGTGGTGCGTCGGCTGAGGAGCTGCTTGGCCGGATCGATAGCGATCCCTATTATCGCTTGCTTGCCGCGGCGCGCCTTGGCAGGACCGACACCCTCGTCTCGGCCACCGGAGGCGGCGCGTCGGGCGATGGCCGCGACCCCGGCGTTTCGGGTGGCCGGGACGGTTCGGCCATTGTCTCGGACACCGATGCGATCGTCCGCGGCTACCTCGCGGTGGGCCTCCACGAGCATGCCTACGAGGTTGCTATGGCCGACAGCGACGACATGTCGGTGTCGGGCATCGAGGATGTCGCCGCACGCATTCAGTCACACGGCCTGCTAATCGAGTCTCTTCGGCTAATGGCACGCGCGCGAAGCCGGGATGAGTTCGTACTGACACCGCGGGCGGCGCGCATCCTCTACCCCCGGGCGTACTCCCTTGCCATGGAGGATGTTGCCGAACTCGAGGGGATCGATCTGCCGGTCTTCTACGGCCTCGTCCGCGAGGAAAGCCACTTTTCGGCGGACATCGAGTCTCATGCCGGAGCCATCGGGCTTGCCCAGCTCATGCCGGCTACGGCCGCCGACATGGCCCGCCGGATGCGGATAGAGGAACCCAACCTTACGGACCCGGCCACGAACTTGTCGATCGGTGGCTACTACGTCTCCTACCTGCTCGAACGCTTCGACGGCGACTTGCTCTCCGCTCTTGCGGCGTACAACGGGGGGCAGGGACGCGTGCGGCGCTGGGTGCGGGAGAATCGGGGACTGTCCGGTCCCCTGTTCCACGAGGCAATGCCCATTCGCGAAACGCGTCATTATATTCGAAAGGTTCTCGTCGCTGCCGCCTACTATGGCGAAATTTACGATCGTCGCAAGATAGCCGAGACGGTCCGACTGTTCTTTCCCGATTTGAACCCCATTTCGGAGGACCCCGCGTGAGTGTCCTCGAAGCTATCCTTCTCGGCGTCGTTCAGGGGCTGACCGAGTTCCTGCCTGTCTCGAGCTCCGGTCATCTCGCCGTGCTCAAGCACCTGTTCGGGCAGAGCGATGTTCCCGTTCTCTTCGATGTATTGCTCCACGTTTCGACGCTGGGGGTCGTCGTTCTTGTGTTCCGCGATCGCATAGGGGCGATTATCGCTTCTCTCGTGCGCTGGGTGGCGCGACGCTCCGACGCCGAGTCGGACGCGAAGAACCTGCGGATCGTGGTGCTGGCGCTGCTTGCAACTGTCGTGACCGGTGTGCTCGGGCTCGCTATCTCCCGCCTGGAGGCGGGACGCTACCCGAAGCTCGTCGGCGTCCTCTTTCTGGTCACGGCCGCCATCCTCGTCACGACTCGGTTTGCGCGCGGGACCCGGGGCTACGCTGAGATGGGCGCCGGGCGCGCGCTCCTTGTCGGCTTTGCACAGGGCCTCGGCGTGTTCCCCGGGATCTCCCGGGCGGGCATCACCATCTCCGCGGGGCTTCTCTCCGGCGTTGCGAGGCGTGAAGCGGCGGAGTTCTCCTTTCTCATCTCGATACCGGCGATTCTCGCGGCCCTCGGTGTCACTTTGAGAGACGCAACCGAGCTTGCCGCAACGGTGCCTCTCGCCTCTCTCATCTCAGGGCTCGTGAGCTCTTTCGTAGTCGGGCTGCTCTCCCTGCGGCTGCTTTTGCGTCTCGTGCGCGGAGGGCGGCTGTATCTGTTTGCCCTCTATCTCGTGCCACTCGGAATCCTCACTATTCTCCTTACCTGATCCTTACCTGACCCTCGGCTGACCCTCGGCTGAGACGACGAGCCTGGCGCGGTAATTCGGCTCAAGACCGTCGACAGGCCGCCGATACAATAATCAGGAGGGGAGCAGAAGTGGTGCAACGCGTGTCGCACGCAGTCGTGGCGGGCTCCGTATTCGGAGTCGGCGTTTTGATTCTTACATCGCTTTTCGCACACGTACTGCCGATCGGCGAGGGGTTCTGGGGTGCGCTCATCGCAGTCCCCGGACGTATACTCTTCGAGAGCTTTCACGCCGCTGCATTTCTGATTCCGCTCTTCTTCTTTGGATTTGGGGTTACGGCAGCACGAGGGGATACTCGTGTACGCAGCCTGTCAGTCATCAATCTGCTCGTGCTGCCTTTTCTTTCTTTCTCACTGTCCCTGCGACTCGCATTTAACGCCAACATAGAAGCCTCGCCCATCACTCGCTGGGCCGCCGCCGTGTTCTCGCAGCCGGGCGGCGCCCTGCTGTTTCTTGCGATGGGCGCTGTGCTCGCGGTGGGCGTTGTACGGGTTGCCCGTCACGGTCTCGCGGGCTTCCGAGTCTCGCCCCAGGAGTCGTCCCGCGGGAGCGCAGAATCTGCCTCCGGCGCCGATGGCGGGGTCGGCTGGGGCGAATCGAAGCGCAAGATCATGGCCCTCATCGAGGACCGCTCGGGTGATCGGGGGGCGAGGGACGCCGGCGACGTGGATGCCCCAGGCGACGCAGCTTGGGAGCGCGTTCGGCCCCGCTGGGTCTCCGGCTTCACAGAAGAGCCGGAGGTCAGCATGGGCTACGCGGACGTAGACCCCGGCGAGACGGAAGTCGAGCAAGATGTCGAGCAGGGGGGCGAGGAGCCGACCGAGGTGCTCGATGCCGAGGAGCTCGAGGCGCTTGGGCGGCGTGACCGCGGTTGGGGTGCCGAATGGGACGAAGACATCGTCGTGGTCGAGCCTGTCGGCGAAGAGATCGCGCGGCAGACCGATGAGCAGATCGGCGAGGACGCCGACGAGGACGAGCTCGAGGTAATCTACGCCGACGGCGGATTCGCCGATCCCGGCGATGACTATGATCCGGCCGCCGAGTATGCCCTCGGGGAGGCGATCTCCGGCGGCGAGCCGGCCTCGCGCGTGCCCGCCGCGACGCCGACGCGCCGACATGGCCGTTATGAGGTGCCGGTGGACGGCCTGCTCGATGAGTATCATCAGGCCGGTTACTGGGAGATAGACGACGAGACTCGCGAATCAGCCGAGGTGCTTCGCTACACCCTAGAAGAGTTCTCGATACAGGCCGAGGTCACCGGCATTCGGAAGGGGCCGGTCATCACCATGTTTGAGATCCTCCCCGCGCCCGGCGTGAAGCTTGCGCGGATCACGAACCTCGCCGACAACATCGCCCTGCGCCTTGCAGCCTCGAGCGTCCGCATCGTCGCTCCTATTCCCGGCAAGCACGCGGTGGGCATCGAGATCCCGAACAAGAAGCGACACATCGTCAGCTTCATGGAGCTCATTCGCCAGGACGGGTTCTGGAGCTCCAAGCAGGCCATTCCGCTCGCGCTCGGAAAGGACATCCCCGGTGACGTGGAGATCGTGGACCTCACCAAGACACCGCATTTGCTGATTGCCGGGGCGACCGGCAGCGGAAAGTCGGTCTGCGTGAACTCCATCATCTGCTCCATTCTCTACCGGAGAAGCCCGCAGGAAGTGAAGATGATGCTCATCGATCCCAAGATCGTCGAGCTCAAGTTCTACAACGATATCCCGCATCTTCTGACGCCGGTCATCACCGACCCCAAGCGGGCATTCCAGGCGCTGCAGTACTGCATCTACGAGATGGAGCGCCGCTACAACCTGCTCGACTCCCTCGGCGTGCGGGACATCAGCGCTTACAACGAAAAGATTCAGAAACGAAACCTCGCCACCGAACCGCTTCCCTACATCGTGGTCGTGGTCGACGAGCTTGCCGACCTCATGACGACCTCCGGCAAGGAGCTCGAGTCGACGCTCGCGCGTCTCGCGGCGATGTCGCGCGCGGTGGGCATCCACCTTGTGCTCGCGACCCAGCGCCCGTCCACAGACGTCATCACCGGCCTCATCAAGGCGAACATTCCGTCGCGGATTGCCTTCATGGTCTCAAGCAAGGTCGACTCGCGCATCATCATAGACGCCGGCGGCGCGGAAAAGCTCCTCGGCCAGGGCGATATGCTCTTCACCTCCGCCTGGGATCCCTTCCCGACCCGCATGCAGGGTGCGTTCCTCTCCGACGCGGAGGTGGAGCGCGTGGTCGAGCACGTGAAAACCCTCGGCGAGCCCGAGTACATCGACGATGAGATCTTCGTTGACGATGAGGACGACGAGACGATGCAGGGCGAGCTCGAGGATCCGCTCATGGAGAAGGCTATCGACATCGTGGTGTCGGCCAATAAGGCATCAGCCTCGTACCTGCAGCGCCGCCTGAAGATCGGCTACAACCGCGCCGCGCGTCTCGTCGAGGAGATGGAGCGCATCGGCGTGGTCGGACCCCAGCGCGGCTCCAAGCCCCGCGACATCATTGGTGCGCCTGAGGCTCACTGAGGGAGCGGACGGCGGTTGCCGTCGCGCGCCTGTATCAACGGCGAAGCGTGGGAAAATCTGTACAGTGATATCTCACGGTCTTCCCGGGGCCCCGTCGGGGTGGGTTGCGTTCAAGGTGATTAACCAACTTTGGAATGAGGTCGTGAAGGTGCATGGCGTGGGGTTGTTGAAGGGTTTTCAGCGTGTGAGGCGACGCCAAGCAACCGAGACCGAGCTTTCTGTGTAAATCCCTAATAACTCAGCCTCAGCAGCTCCGGCAGAAACTTGTACGCTTGTGATTGACGTTGTGCGCACATCAAGCGCACACTGTAGTGTGGGCTTCGACTTTGACGGTCGGAGAGACGAGCTGTTGCTCAACATACGAGGCGTGTCCTTCCTTGACGCTATCAACGCGATCGAGGAACACGGAGTACTATTGGACTTCGCCCATCCCAACACGACGACGTACCCCGACCAACGCATTCTCGTAGTGAACATTGATGGCTACGCATAGTGCGTTCCGTATGAACGTAGGGGCGAGACCCTGTTCCTCAAGACCGTCTACCCCAGTCGCAAGTTCAAGCACCTCATAGAGGGAGAAGAACATGAGTGAACGTTACGATCCGGAGTACGTCGATGAGGAAGAAAAGGAACTCATCGAACAGCTCGACGATCTGGACACCGGGGCGCTCGAGCGCCCATCGCGACAGCGTCAGAACGAACTGCGCGAAGCGGCGCGTGAGCATCTGAAGAACCGCGCGACAAAGATGAACATTCGCATTGACGCCGAAGAACTTGAAAGGATCAAGCGGCAGGCAGAGAAGGAAGGGTTGCGATACCAGACACTCATAAAGAGTGTGCTGCACAAGTATGTCACCGGCCAGCTGGTCGAACGGGATGAGAAAGCAGGATAACATCACGATTCAGCAGTCAAGGCTACCGTCACGGTTCTTGCTCTCCGCAAGAACACGTGCCGGCTTCACGCCTTGCAGCTGAGCTCTGTGTTATGTTGAATCAAGTGGTAACGGTCGTGTACACGCTATGCACACGACAAGCTTCTCATGTTCATGAAAAGTGCTATAGTGAACATGATGAAGCCAGACGTACCCGCAAACGATCTTCCGCTCTTGCCTCCAGACGCTGACATCGAAACCAAAGCCGTGTTGCGGCGTGCCATCTCTGCCAATCGCGAACTCGCACGGCTCAAAGGATATTGCTCTCGGCTGCCGAACGAGACGATACTCCTGAACACGATCGTTCTCAAGGAAGCCCGGGCCAGTTCCGAGATCGAGAACATCGTCACAACGCAGGATGAACTCTACCGTGCACTCGCTGCCGACGACAGGCAGATGACCCCCGGAAACGAAAGAGGTCCTGAATTACCGCTCCGCGGTGTGGACTGGGTACCGCCTCTTCCGGGACACGAGCCTTCTCACAACTCGAACCATAGTCGCCATTCAAGAGGAACTTGAGGGGAACTCCGCCGGAATCCGCTCTCTTCCCGGAACCGCCCTTCGCAACGATCGAACCGGAGAGGTTGTCTATTCTCCACCCGACGATGAGACGGTGATCCGCAATTTGCTACGCGATCTTGAGCGCTACATCAACGAAGACGATGGCGTCGACCCCCTGATCAAGATGGCGGTCATGCACTACCAATTCGAGTCGATTCATCCCTTCTACGACGGTAACGGTCGAACAGGCCGGATTCTCAACGTGCTGTACCTCATCCGGTGTGGCCTGCTGGACTCGCCGATTCTGTACTTGAGCCGCTACATTCTCCGACATAAGCCCCAGTACTACGAGCTGCTGCAGCAGGTACGTACCGAATCCGCGTGGGTACCCTGGATAGAGCTCATGATCACCGCCGTAGAGGAGACTTCTCGGCTGAGCATGGACCTTGCTCAGGCGATCGTGTCCCTGATTGAGCAGACTACGGAGATGGCACGTCAGACACTCCCGCGAGCCACGTACTCAAAGGAGCTGATCGAGTTGTTGTTCGTTCAGCCCTACGTCAAGATCGAGAACCTGGTGAATCACGGCATCGCCGAGCGTCGAACGGCGAGCAAGTACCTCAAACAGCTTGAAGAGATCGGCATCCTCGGTTCCTACAAGGCCTGGAAGGAGACCATCTATATCAACCGTCCGCTGATGGAGTTACTAAATAATGCGGAGTGATTGACCATAACAAGCGCTGCGAGCAGTTGCCTGACTCCAATGTCTGAATTCACGGGAACCCTGGATTCTACGTTTACGTCTGGCCCTTACGGGCACGACTTCCGCTGGGCACGGCGCAGCTCAAGCGCTCCGTTATGTTGCATCAACTCCAAACGGGTGGTGTCCAGCTGTCCGTGTGGATTCTCGAGCTGGTCAGAGCTTCCATTCGTCGTCCGACCCTTCCATCGCGAGCCTGAGAATCCCTGGCAGGACAACATCCTTCAGAGCGATGTATTTCGATCCGTCCCCATCCGCTTCTGTCGCTGCGCGCGCCTTTGTATCGGCGTACTCCTGCATGCGTGTCGGGTGACGGCGAAAGTAGTCCCGAAAGCGCAGGAGTTGAGTCCACTCTGTCCCTGACCGCACCAGCAGATGAATGTGCACACGAGTTACTTCTCGTCTGTCCCTGTGGTCGGCCCGAAAGAAGTCGCGCGAAGCGGTGCTCGCCTTCGCACGGTACTCGTACCCTGCATTTGATAGCTGATCTCGCACCGCGGGTCTATCGTGAGATGCAACTCCAATACCAACATCCAGAATTCCCTTCCCACCCAACCCGACGACTGCCGTGGATCCGATGTGCTCAATCTGAGCCGGAATCTCAAGGGCCTGCCGTATGCGGTCCCGCCCGATGGATTTTGTGCTACTCGATCTGCAAAGCAATCCTTAGTGCAGCCTCAAGCTCGTCCAGTTTCGTGACGCCCAGTGAGCCCACAAAGTCCGTGAGTCTTGCCTTCGCAATACTCAACAATCCGTCGCAGTGTATGGCGCTATAGTGCTTCAGCCCTTCTGGTTCACCCACCTCGACCTGGGTCTCGAGCCCGAGGTACTTGGAGTACACTGGTGCGCAGATCACCGTCTCATAGCGAGACTCAATCAGAAGTTGTCTACTGACCACGACAACGGCACGTCTACGCTTTGGATCCGGAGCTGAAGGTTTTCTCACGAGGAAGATGTCACCTCGTGTCATTCGTCATCCTGGAACTCAAGAGCGTCTCTGGCCTCATCATTGAGCTGATCTGCATTGGCGCTGATCAACTCCATCTCCCGTTGATCCCGCACACGCTGGCGTCGCAACTCCAGATATTCCCAAGTGGCCGTTTCTATGAAGGCGGACCGGTTATCCGAGCTCGTTTCGGCGGAGATTGCCTGTAGTAGCTCCTCAGAAAGCGTCACAGACGTCTTTACTTTCATACCTCCATAATACCACTAGTATCTTGCTAAATGCAACATAACAACGTCTTCCAGCAGAAGCCGGCCTTCAACGTCTCGGTGAAGGAAAGTCTCTCCATTCTACCTTATCGTCTGGCCCTTACGGGAATCAGAATCGCTCCGCCCGGCTCAGCTGAAGACGTCCGTTATAGCGCGCCATCCCCCGATCGTGCGATTCCCAAGGGTGTCCAGTCATCCGCAGAATGCCAAATGCCACAAGGGTTGGGTCAGAAGAGCGCCTTGCGGTTTCATGACAAGCCTTTTCGACTGTGTTTGGAGGCGTTGACAATCGCGTGACAATAAGCTTACTCTAGATGTGGAGTACACAATGAAGTTCATTACCGTCCGTGACATTCGAACCTCTCCGGCCGAGATCTGGAAGCAGCTTCCCGAGGAACAGGAGATGGTCATTACGAACAACGGGAGACCCATAGCCCTTCTCACCCCACTCTCAGACGAGACCCTGGAAGAGACCTTGTCTGCGGTGCGTCGCGCCAGGGCCGTGAACGCCGTGCATCAGATGCGCCGACTCGCCCGTGAACGAGGTCTCGATGAGATGAGCGAAGATGACATCCAAGCAGAGATCGACGCAGTCCGGCGCGAACGCTCCAGATGACGATCGTACTGGATACCAACGTACTCGTCTCGGGTGTCCTAAAGCCGCACAGCATTCCAGGTTCTATCCTCAACGCCATACTCGATGAGCGCGTAGCTGTGCTCGTTGATGATCGAATCCTTTCGGAGTACCGCGATGTTTTGGAGCGTCCGAAGTTCGATTTCCCACCAAGCTACATCGAATCGGTTCTCGAGTTCTTCGAGCACCGGGGAGACCATGTCACTGCTCCCCCAGTATCAGAACGGTTGGCCGACCCGACCGACCTGCCTTTCTACGAGGTAGCGATTGCCGGCGTAGCGGACTTCTTGGTGACGGGAAACGGGCGACACTTTCCCGACAGGCATTTCGTAGTATCTCCAAAAGAGTTCATCTCCATTCTCCGAGGCTATGAGTAACGCTTCGTCGTTGCAGGCCAGGCGCGCTATAACAAGCGCTGCGAGCAGTCGCCTGACTCCAATGTCTGAATTCACGGGAACCCTGGATTCTACGTTTGCGTCTGGCCCTTACGGGCACGACTTCCGCTGGGCACGGCCCAGCTCAAGCGCTCCGTTACGCAACACTCAGCATACCCGCAACATGGTCGACGCACAGTCGATTATGCAACCGGCTGCGGTGAGGCGTCCGGTGATCAGGCAGAGCGGCCGGCGGCGAGCCAGTGCAGGTTGCGTATCTGACCTGCATCGACCACGCGACCGCCAAGGAAAGATCCGAGCGAGATCCCCAGATACAGAAACGACGCATTCAACGCGAGAACGGCGTTGGCAAGCCCGGGGGAGAGACCGACGAGGTGGGCCTGCTGCGGCGCATTGAACCCGAGACCGACGTAGCCCCAGACTGCAATAGCCACCGCCGCCGAGGTTGCCGACGAATCCGGCGGTACCGTTTGCAAGGAACAGTAGCGTGATGCCGACCGCACCGTTCTGAACACGGTCCTGAACGTATGGTGCGATGTAGGTGAAGACGCTGAGCTGTGCGGCCATTTGCACGAGCGTGACCACCAGTGTCGCCATAAGCAGGGGCTGTCGAAGCGCCTGGGCGAAGACCCGGCGGTCAACCGGCGCGGCGTCCATCCGTCGCGGAAGTAGTCCGGCGACAAACACCACCGAGATTATTGCCGGAGCGGCCACCGCGGCGAAGGTAAGCCGCCAGCCGACGACGAGGCCGAGGTAGGTTCCGAACGGCGCTCCCAGCGCGGTCGCCGCGGTGAACCCCGCGAAGACAAGCGCGATTGCTCGGCTTCGTTCCTCAGGCGGGGATAAGTGCGCGGCAACCGCCGAGGCCTACGGCGAAGTTTACAAACGCCGTCGCGTATAACGGTCCCTTTTTCTGGGTCACACACGTTCTCCTTTCAGTCGGTAGCACCGAGTACGCGGCCTACCGACCGAGCGCGTCGATTACCAGCTCGGCAGTCTCTCTACCGCTGTTTTGTTGCTGTCCCGTTACGAGGTGCCCGTCGCGAACGGCAAACGACTCGAAGGCGTTCTTGCTGACGTAGTTCGCGCCGAGCTTTCGTGCCTCGTCCTCGATGTAGATCAGCAGCGAGGTGCCGTGGCACAGCGCAGCGCTCACCTTTCCCTCACGGTAGAACTCGGTGAACAGCGCCTGCAGCCCGGTCGCTTCGGAAAAGGTGAACATCGGCGATTGACCGCCGGCGACGACGATGGCGTAGAACTCGTCGGCCGAGATCGAGGATACGGCCGGGGTATTCTCAATAAGCGACATGAACTCTTCCGAATGAACGTACCCGAGGCTCAGGACGTCCGTCCGCCTTCGAGTAACCGCTCTCGTCTCTCGGATCGCTCATAGCATCGAACTCCACCGGTCCGCCGTCCGGGCTCGCGACGGTCACGTCGTAGCCGGCATGGCGAAACTCGTAGTAGGCATGGGTGAGCTCGGAGGCCCAGAATCCCACCGGGCCGCCGACAGTTGTTGATGTTGCCGGGTTGGCAACGAGCATCAGAATGCGCTTTGATTTGTTCATGACCCGAATCTAAACGCTATCGGGCAGCGGTCAAGTACGCACTTTTCCGTAACCTGGTTACCGCGAGGTTCGAATTGGGGGTTTGGCGTGCCGCGTTACGAATACAACGGTCGCGTTCTCAACAATCCCCTTGAGTTCGCGTTGATGAAGGTGGGTGGTAAGTGGAAGATGCCGATCCTCTATCGGCTTAAAATGCGCCCGTGGCGGTTCGGCGAGTTGCAGCGGGATCTGCCCGGCATCACGCGCAACATTCGCGGAGATACAGGGAGGAGCAGATGAATATCGCAGTTGTGGGCACAGGGCGCATCGGCACAGCGCTTGCCGGCGCATGGAAGCGGGCGCGGTGCTCGCGGAGACGGTAGCGACTCTCGATCTCGACGGCACGCTGGTCATCGACTGTACGAACGGCGGGGACACGGCCGAGCGCACGACGGTGCAGGTGATCGCCACGCTCGCGTCCAGCGCGACGGTCGTGAAGGCTTTCAACACCCTCGGAGTGGAAAACCTCCGCGCGCCGGACTTCGAGGGCGGCCGCCCGGATCTCCTCTACGTGTCGAGCGACGACGCGCGGCGGGAGTCGGTGGAGACGCTCATCTCGGATGTCGGGCTGCATCCCGTCCGCGTGGGCGACCTCGGAGCGACAGGAGTCCTCGACGCAGCAACACGTTTCTGTTTCGCCCTCTCCGGAGTGTTCGGGCGTCACGTGACCTACGCCCTGCTTCGCAGTTGACTCAACGCGCGCCGGCGATCGGTGAGGAGATTTCGTAAAGACACGGGAACGATCGCGTTTTGCCGGCATATAGCGCCGGCAGGCGGCTGGTGGAGGGACCCACCGCGTCTTTTAGAGAAGAAAGAGCTGTCTTGGCATGGTTTGCGCCGGGAGACTGACACACGTATCCGGAGACGAAAACCTGCTTGAGGGTGGGGTCTATGGGAAAGCAAGGAAAGTGTCCTGCCGAGGTACGAGAGCGAACGGTGAACAACGAATCAATCCTATGCCCGGAGGGTGTGTCAGCCGATGATTCCCGGGATCAAATACGCCAGAGCCATCAACGGAAGCAGGAAATGCAATATCCACGACGCCGTAGTTGATCTGGTCTTGTAGGCAACGAAGGGGACAATGAGATACATCGGTAGATCGGTTAGCACGTTCCAGTAGGTGTACAGGTGGAACGGGATAGTCCACAGGAGGCCGTTTACTACAAACGCTGCGGCACCGTACTTCTGCTCCATCCGGGGCAGCGCAAACCCGCGCCACAAAGTTTCCTCCAACGTGACCATTACGGCAAGCCACACCAACCAGAAGGGGATAAGCCACCATTGGCCCTCCATCGAGACTCCGAAGAAGGTTGCCTCACCGCTGCGACCGGCAGCGGCTGCATAGGGATCGACGAAGAGCTCCGGCACCACCGGCTGCAAGGGAAAGAGCTCCCGCAGTATCGGTTGCGTCCACTCCATGGCAAAGCTCAAAACGCCGGTAGCGAGAAAGCCTGCGGCGATCCACTTCCAATCGGAGGCGCGAGGTGGTCGCAGACGGATCCTGCGACCAAACGAGCGCACGTCGTGGCCGGGCTTTCGGAGATAGTTGCCGACAACGACTGCGTTCGTAAGCGCCAGCGGAATGAACAGTGCGAGCGACCAGCTCCAGATAAGCGGGAATCCGGACGCGACCCAGCGGGGAACGGCCAGATACGTCAGGGCCAGAATTCCCAGTCCCGGCACTCCGAAGAGCGCGAGGGACTCAGTCCATGACATCGGCTGTAGAGCCGACGATCTGTTCTCCATATTCGTTCCTCCTTTCGTGTTACGGCCGTCCGACGGCTAAAACGACGACGGTGTGATTGCGCTCCGGTGCCGTGACGGGCCACACGAGGCAGTCACCCCGGACGCTTGCGTTCACGTAATACTCGAAGTCATCCTCCTGCTGCGGCACGTCGACGGCAAACACCGCGCCGGCAATCCGTTCCATGGTGAGCTCCCGGTAGCCGGTCCCTCCCATCGGCCGCACATAGATCCGCGGCGGGATAGGCCGAAGGCGGAATCGGCCGCAAGAGTCCGCGGCGGAGCTCATCCTCAAAGCGATCGAGTATGATTGCCTTCCAGTTGACGATCTGGAATTGGATGATCTCACCGATATCACTTGCGTTTCGCGCCTGGAAGTCGTCGACAAAGGAGTGCTCCCGGCGCAATCGCCGCCACGCGGTGGGGTTGCTCAAGACCTCCCCGGGCCCCATTCGGTCCAGCCGGTCGGCGTGGGAACCTCGCCGTCGTGACGCCGACTTCGCGGACAAACCCGAACGCCGTCTCGAGCAGCGCCCCGACTCGATTGAAGACCTCGCATCCCAGGTACTAAGTGCCCATGTGCGCTCGCGATGGGTGTGAGCGTAGGTTGCGGGATAAGACCACGACACGGTCCCGTCGGCATTGACGTCTTGCGAGAGTCCGACCCAGACGGTCGGTTCGGGGCCCGTGCGGTAGTCGTTGTCACGCATCCACTGATCTCCGTAGCGGGTCATGTAGGTGTGAAACCCGACAAAGTTCATGCCGAGCTTCGGAAGCTGGGAGAAGGGAATCGCTACGAAGAGGCAGCAATTCGCCGGTACGGAGATATGCGTAGCGCCGTACTTCTTGGGCGACCAGAAATAGAGAAACAATGAGGGACGTATTGTGATTCATGGTTCAGCCCTGTTTCACTGCGAGCATAGTATCTTCGTGATCCTGCCGGACGTGCACGATCCCGCGCAGCTCGTGTTTCACGCTGATCACCTGCTCTTATACGCCAGCGCAGTCGAATGGTGGAGCTATTCGCTCCAAACCGGAGAATGGGAGTTCCTTGGCGACGACCTGTACGGCGAAGATGGACCGCGCTGGGATCATGGGGACCGAAGGTTCTGGGCGCCGACTATCCGGCGAATCGGCGACTCACAGTTTCGCCTCTATCACTCCGCGGTCTTTGACGAGGATGCCCACGGATCACGGATCGGCTTTGGCGAAGGCCATGGGGAGAGCGTCGATCTCGAATGGGAGCCGACCTCCGCTCCCGTGGTGCAGTCGGACGGCCTCGACGAGCCCTTTGCCATCGACCCGGCAGTATTCGCTGACGACGATGACCGCACCTGGCTTGTCTTCGGCTCTCATGCCGAGGGCATCTGGATCGCGGAGCTCGACAACAGCACCGGCTATCTCGCCCGGCGACCACGTGACATCTCATGGTCGCCGGATGACGAGCGGTTTTTTCACCTTGCCGACTATGGGGGAGACCGCTACGATGAGAACAACGTCGAGGCGGGATACGTCTACAACCACCCCGAGACCGAGTGGTACTACCTTTTCGTGAACTGGGGCCGGTGTTGCGCCGGCCGTCGCAGTACCTACAACATCCGCGTGGGCCGCTCCCGCAGCCCGACCGGGCCCTACCTCGATCGCGACGGTGTGGCGCTCTCCGAAGGTGGCGGCTCACTCTTCCTCGACGAGGACGGGGAGATCCTCGGAGATCCGAGGTTTATCGGCCCCGGACATGCAGGGCTCTACCGGCATCGAAACGGCAGCTACTACGTGACGCATCACTTCTACGATGGAGAGCATCGCGGACGACCGAGCTGGGCGATGTGGAACCTCGACTGGATCAACGGCTGGCCCGTCGTCGACGCCGACCACGAGGTCGAAGTGCGCTGAAAGCCGCCTACGGGTTCTCTTGAGTCAAGCTGAACCAGTTCCCGGAGTTGTCCCTTTATATACGCCGAAAGCATTCGCAAAAAGTGATTTGGCTGCCGTAGCCGACCGCAAGAACCACCTCCAGTATTGACGCGTCGCTCTCCGCGATCATTCCCGCTGCTTCCTCCATGCGTCTGCGGATCAGATAATAGTCATTGACTATGCTCCCGTGTCAAGCGAGCCCGTCGTCGCAGGCAACCGACGAGCTCCAGTATAGAATCCGCGTGTTCCGGCTCCTCGTTCTCGCTCTTTATGACCCATCCGGCTTCGGAGACCGAAACCGTGAGGCGGGGCTCCGTCCCCGGTCCCTCTTCAGCGAATCCCGCCCGCCGGATCGCACGACGTGTCCACTCCGTCTTCGGCCCGGCCGGCCCGGCGACTTCGACGGAGAGATGCGAATGCCGGCTTGCGGGACGGGCCTCCGGCGAGCCGTCCTGGGTGAAGCTAACCCCGCGGCGGGAGAAGGCCTGCCTGATCATGCCGCCGAGGGCG
>JAAAOR010000055.1 GCA_009908735.1 Spirochaetota bacterium
ACCCGGATGTGTACCTGCACGATGGCGGAGGTTACCCGGTACTGGAAGCGGCTCGGCGGACCGCTCATTGACCGCGTCGACCTGCGTGTCCGCATCGACCCACGTGCCGCGGATGGCTCGGCTCGTGACTCCGAGGGCCGAAATGGCCGGCGAGAGGCCGCAGAGTCCTCCGAAAAACTCCAGGCGCGCATTGTCGAAGCGACCCATCGCCAGCGGGTCCGCTACCGCGGCCGACCCTACCGCAACAACGCCGGGGTACCGGGGGCCCGCCTCAAGGAACACCTGCACATCTCAGCTAAGAGCGAGGAAGTCGTGGAACGCGCAGCCGAGAGGCTCTCGCTTTCGTCCCGGGCGGTGGTATCGGTGCTTCGCATGGCGAGAACAATTGCTGATCTCGAGGCATGCGCGGATGTTGAGCGACACCACCTTCTAGAAGCTGTGCAGCACCGGCGCCTCGGTGAGGGAAATCGGTGGTTTTAGACGGCTGTTGGCATCAGCGCGAACGTGGTTTATATTGGCAATCGCGATGGCCTCCAGACGTATGTCACGTTCACAGTTACTGAGCACCGGCGCCGGCGCCGTGGTGTTGGCGATTTTGTTTGCCGTCGGGTTCGGTTTTATCGAACTACCCGGCGGCGGCGACGGCGTGGAAGACTCAACGGAGTTGGCCGCCCGTGAGTCCGTAGCGACAGGCGGCTCGGAGGGAGATGCGGACGGCGCGGCACTCGAGCTCGAGACGAACGTTTCCGACCTTCGTGGTGGGGTGCCGGTGGCAACCGGCACAACCTATACCGATGACGAGCAGCAAAATATCCGGGTGTACGATAATCGCAATACCGGCGTCGTGAACGTTACTACCGAAACGGTGTCCTACAACTGGTTTCTCGAGCCCGTCCCGCGTGAGGGTAACACCGGCTCCGGCTCCATCATCGATCGTCGTGGCTACGTACTGACGAACAATCACGTGGTGAGTGAGGCATTTAAGGTTTTCGTCACGCTTGCCGACGGGGCCCGCCTCGAGGGGGAGGTCATCGGCTCCGATCCGGAGAATGATCTTGCGGTGGTAAAGTTTGATCCGGGCGAGCGAGCACTGAACACGATTCCCTTCGGGCGGTCGGACGATCTGCGGGTCGGACAGAAGGTGATTGCGATCGGAAATCCCTTCGGGCTCGACCGGACGCTCACCACGGGCATCGTAAGCGGCCTCGGCCGTCCGATTCGTACGCAAAACGAACTAGTGATACGAGACATGATCCAGACTGATGCTTCGATCAACCCCGGCAACTCCGGTGGCCCGCTCCTCGACCCGCGTGGCCGAATGATCGGCGTAAACACGATGATCTACTCACCGTCCGGCGGTTCGATCGGGATAGGTTTTGCCGTACCCGTGGATACCGCTCGTCGCGTCGTGCCCGATCTCATACAGTTCGGAAAAGTACGGCGGGGATGGATTGATATCGTGCCGCGGCAACTCTTTCCACAGCTTGTCGAGTATGCGGATTTGCCGACGGACCGCGGTATCCTGATTTCGGAGGCAATCCCGGGTGGCAACGCGGATCAGGCCGGGCTTCGCGGTGGAGACAAGGCTCGCGCGGTGCGCTACGGCAGCACGGTCATCTATATCGGCGGAGATATTATCGTGGAGGTCGATGGAACCCCGGTGCGGTCCATCGCGAACCTGTACGAGGCGCTCGAGGACAACAAACCAGGCGAAGAGGTCAGCGTGACATACCTCCGCGGCAACCGGGAGCGGACCACGACGGTTGAGCTCTCCGAGCGCCCCGAGCGCTTCCAGTGGGACTGACGTCTAATACAATGGCACGACGCGAGTTCAGGATCAGCTCCGAATATCAACCGGCCGGCGATCAGAGTCGGGCCATAGAACAGCTCTCCGCCGGTCTCGACGAGGGCAGCCGTTTCCAGACCCTGAAGGGCGTTACCGGTTCGGGCAAAACGTTTACCATGGCGAATCTGATAGCCCACGCCCAGATGCCGACGCTCGTGGTTTCGCACAACAAGACGCTCGCAGCGCAGCTCTACCGGGAGTTCTCGCAGTTCTTTCCCGAGAACGCGGTCGAGTACTTTGTCTCCTATTACGACTACTACCAGCCCGAGGCCTACGTCGCCTCGCGGGATCTCTACATTGAAAAGGACGCATCAATCAATGACGAGATCGACCGGCTGCGCCTGTCGGCCACCACCAACCTTTTCGAGCGAAACGATGTGATTGTCGTCGCGACCGTCTCCTGCATCTATGGGCTCGGGAGCCCGCAGGACTATCGAAACATGCGACTGCGCCTCGACACCGGCGTGGAGGTGGATCTCCAAGAGGTGAAGATGAAGCTTGTCTCGCTGCAGTACGAGAGAAATGACTCCGTTCTGCAGCGCGGGAAGTTTCGTCTCAAGGGAGATGTCCTGGAGATATTTCCGGCGTACATGGAGGAGGCCTTCCGCATCGAGCTTGCGTTCGACGAGGTGGAGCGTATACGCCGGATCGATCCGCTCACCGGCGAGGTGCTCGAAACCCTCGATGTGCTCTTCGTGTACCCGGCCAAGCACTTCGTGATGCCCGAGCGGCAGGTACAACAGGCGGTGGAGCGGATCCGTGAGGAGCTCGACGTGCGCCACGAGGAGCTCGTTACGCAGAACAAGCTGGTCGAAGCGCAGCGGCTGAAGACGCGCACGCTCTACGACATCGAGATGCTCGAAGAGATGGGCTACTGCTCCGGCATCGAGAACTACTCTCGCCACCTCAGCGGCCGCGAGGAGGGCGAGCGACCCGCTGTGCTGCTCGACTACTTTCCGGATCGGTTTCTGACCTTCATAGACGAATCGCACGTCACGGTTCCCCAAGTGCGGGGGATGTATGCCGGGGACAGGTCCCGCAAGCTTTCGCTGGTCAACTACGGGTTTCGGCTGCCCTCAGCGCTGGACAACCGACCGCTGGTTTTTGAGGAGTTCGAGTCGCTCATCGGCCAGACAGTATTCGTCTCGGCAACGCCTTCGAGAGAAGAGCGCGAGAAGTCCGATCGCATGGTGGAGCAGATCATCAGGCCGACGGGGCTACTGGACCCGGAGATCGAGGTGCAGCCCACCGAGGGGCAGATCGAGCATTTGCACGGCGCTATCATGAAGCGTATCGACGCGGGCGAGCGCGTCCTCGTCACGACCCTCACCAAGAAGATGGCCGAAGACCTTACGGATTATCTGTCGAACCTCGGACTAAAAGTCCGCTACCTCCACTCCGAGGTTGAGACTTTCGAGCGGGCCGAGATTCTCACCGAGCTCAGGTCGGGTCGCTTCGACGTGCTGGTCGGCATCAACCTCCTGCGCGAGGGACTCGACCTGCCCGAGGTTTCCCTCATCGGCATCCTGGATGCCGATAAGATCGGCTTTCTGCGGTCCTCGACCTCCCTGATCCAGACCATCGGGCGGGCTGCGCGAAACGTCAACGGCCGCGTCATCATGTACGCCGACCGCATCAGCGATGCCATGCGAGAAGCCATGGAGGAGACCGAGCGCCGCCGCGCCATACAGAAAGAGTACAACGAGAAACATAACATCACGCCGCAGACGATACGCAAAGCGGTTAATGATATACTGGTCCGCGAGAAGGAAGAAAAGCAGCAGAATGAGCGTCTGACCATCGATATTTTGAAGCAGAGCTATAATGTGCTCGTCCCATCACAGAAGAGCGCGCTCATCCGCGCCCTGGAGAAACAGATGCTCGAGCACGCGAAGAGCTTGGAGTTCGAGGAAGCAGCGGTTGTCCGTGACGAGATTCGGAAGCTGAAAACCGGCGCCGACGCCGAGTCGGAGGCAGCCTCCGACCAGGAAACCGCGTCCGGCGCCGAGACCGATCAAGAGACCGAATAGTGAGTCGATTCTACGCTATGCGAGCCGCCCTGTGTCGTGCAAGCAGACTATACGTGCTGGTGCTCCTCGCGGCCATGCTCCTTGTGAGCTGCGCCGAGCGCGACAGGGTAGACCGTGTTGAGTTACCCACGACGCCGGTACTGAGCTTCCGCGCCGGCTGGGCGGTGGTGGACACGAGCTATGCACGCATTCTCGAACAACCGGACCCTGAAAGCGGCATCGTCGGCCACGAGCGTCGGGGAGCACTGCTCGAGATCCTATCTAAGACCAACTACACCGAGCGGTCGAGTGACGGAACCGACTTCTGGTACCAGATCCGTTCGGAGGACTTCTCCGGATGGGTGTTCGGGGCGGATGTCGAGCTCTACACCTCGCGCCGGCGGGCATTGAACGCCTCGAGGATTCTAAGCGATGAGTGAGTCTATCATGGCCGTGCTGCCGGTTGTGTTACCCCCGCTGCTCGGCGCTATCATCGGTTATGTAACGAACTACGTTGCTATACGCATGCTCTTCCGGCCTCTCACGGCTAAGCGCGTGCTCGGCCTCCGTCTTCCGCTCACCCCGGGAATAATCCCGAAACAGCGGCATCAGCTTGCGGAGAGCATCGGCAATATGGTGTCTACGCAGTTGCTGAACGAGGAAGCGGTACGCACCCATATCCGCACCCAGGAGTTCCGCGACGCAGTCGCCGAGGGGGTGCGAACCTCTACCGACAAGCTACTGTCGACGGTTCCCGCTTCCTATGACTGGAAGGCGCTCGAGTCGCTCGGCGGAGTCGCACGGGACGCCGCCGGCGGTGTACTCCGCAACTTCCTTGCCTCCCCGGCGTTTCGTGAGGGTGTGCTGGTCGTCGCACGCAACATGCTGTTCCAGGTTGCCCGCTACGAGGTTCGCACCGTCGCGCCCGGCCCCGACCGAATGCGCACTATGCTCGAGAGTATCATCGCACGGAGTGCGAACGGGGAGTTGCGTGCGGCGGTGAAGACCATGGCCCACGAGTGGCTCGAGCAGCGCCTTGCGGAGAACACGCCGATGAGCCGTTACATATCGGACGGGTTTATCGATGAGGTAGAGCGAATAGTCGACGATGTTTACGGCCCCTCCTTCGAGCATCTGCTCGAGTGGCTGAACCGCCCCGACATTCGTGCCCAGATGGAGTACCGGGGGAAGGGTATCCTGCGCAATATCCTCGAAAAACTCACGTTCATGCAGCGGTTCTTCGTAACGGCCGCTCAGTACGATAGGCAGCTCGAGGAGCGGATGCCGGCCATCGTCGACGATCTGGTGAATACCCTGCGGAGGGCAGGGTGGGAACCGGAAAATCGTCGTCGTGCCGTCGAGGCAGTCGGCGACGCGCTGCGTAAGATCCAGTCGCAGGGCTTCAGCGAAGCGGTAGGAAAGAGCCGCCTCGACCTGCCCTCGCGTGTGCACCGAATGATAGATGAGGTTGCGACGGTGATCGAGCGCGATACCGTGCAGCAGCGCATCGTCGAGGCACTGATGTCGGTCCTGCAGCGCTACGAGAACCGTACGATCGGCGAGCTGCTGGAGTCCTTTTTCGCGATGGATCTCGAAAGCCTCGCGGTGGAGATATCCGATCGGCTCTCGGCCTTCGTGCAGCCCGAGCAGCAGAGCGGCGACCTCGTAGGTGAGGCCGAGCGAATTCTCAGGGACTTCACCTCCGGCTTCGGCTCGGTAACGATTCGGGAAATACTGGATCTGGACGACGAGGAGAAGGCCCGCGTCGACAATGCCGTGGCGGACGGTCTGACTACGCTCGTGGAGCGGCGGCTGCCGCAGATGGTTCACTCCCTCGATATCCGCCGCCTGGTGGTGAACCGCGTCGACAGTCTCGACGTATCAGAGGTCGAGCGGCTGCTTCTCATGGTTATTGCCCGGCATCTCAAGTGGATTAACCTCTTCGGTGCGCTCCTCGGGGCGCTTATCGGGGGCTCGCAGGTAGTGCTCGGGTACCTCATGTAGAGGAGTGCAGAGTGGCGCGCGAACAGAGCGTTCTCATCGTTACAGACGATCCTGAGCTTGCCCGCATTGCCGGTGCCTCCACGGAAGAGGTGGGGGGCGAGGGGATAACGGTGCCGTCCGCGGATGAAGCGATAGCGGCGGCCACCGATCGGGAAATCACCATGGCCGTGGTCGACCTCGATGTACCCGAGACCGACGGCTGGAAGGTGATCGAGGAGCTTCAGCGGCTGTATTTTCGCCGCCCGTTGCAGGTATTGCTGTGCTCGAAACACGACGAACAGGAGTTTGCTGAAGCGGCACTCAATGCGGGAGGCGATGATTTCCTTACGAAGCCCATAGATGAGCGGCAGATGAAGCTGCGCCTGCGAGCGGCAACTATCAGATCGCGTCACCAGACCGATCTCCATCACGAGCGGGAGTTTTACCGCCGTGCCGTCAAGCAGGAGGAAGAGCTCTCCTCGCGAGTTCTCGACCAGAACCTCCATCTGAGGAAAGCCTACGAGGAGGTTGCCGGTCTAAACAGGGAGCTCGAGCGGGTGAACCAGGAGCTCGAGCGGGTTGCCCGCTTCGATGTGCTCTCGGGACTCATGAATCGCATGAGCCTCTTTGATGCGCTCAACGTGGAGATAGAGCGCAGCATGAGATCGGGGCTACCCCTGTGCGGAATCATGGTCGATATCGACCACTTCAAGGAGGTCAACGACACCTTTGGGCACCCCTGCGGCGACAAGGTGATCCGCGAGCTCGGGGCTGTGTTCCGCCGAGAACTTCGCAAATACGACTACGCCGGCCGATACGGGGGCGAGGAGTTCTTCGTGGCCCTGCCGAATAGCTCCCTCAATCAGGCCTCCATGTTTGGTGAGCGGGTGCGGAGCAGCCTCGAGGAGCTCAGCGTAGAGTGCGAAGAGGGGGCGGTGACCATTTCCGTCTCCATGGGCGTGGCAAAATTCCGCCGGGGTGAATCCCGCGACATGTGGATTTCCAGGACCGATCGAGCGATGTATGTCGCAAAGCAAAAGGGCCGAAACCGGATTGAGATCGAGCCCTCGCCCTGATAGGCGACCGCCGCGCTGCTACTGAGGCAGCCGAATCGTGAAGCGACTGCCGCGCCCGAGCTCGCTCTCGACTTCCACGGCCCCCCCGTGGGCCTGCGCAATGTGTTTTACGATTGAGAGCCCGAGCCCGGTTCCACCGAGGGCGCGGCTTCGCGCCCGATCCACCCGGTAGAAGCGTTCGAAAACGCGCGGGAGGTCACGGCGCGGGATGCCCGGGCCGCTGTCCTCAACCGCAATCAGCAGCTCCTCCTCCGAGCGCGTTATCTCGATCCCCACAGCCGAGCCACTCTCACTGTACTTCACCGCGTTATCCACCAGGTTCGTGATGGCCTGCTGCAGAAGGCTGTGGTTTACGTAGGCGTCCGAAGAGCATTCACATTCCCTGTAGAGGCGCACGCTCTTGCCCTCGGCCTGGGGCCGGCATGCCTCCATTACCGCGTCGACCAAGTCACCGATGTTAATCTCCTGCCGAGCGATGTCTTCCTGCCGCGATTCCAGTCGAGAGAGACTCAACAGGTCGTCAATGATGAGGTTCAGCCGCTGGGCGTGGTCCGCGATGATATCGAGAAAGCGACGGGCCTGCGCCGGATCGTCGAAGGCGACCTCTCGCAGCGTCTCCACGAACCCGATGACAGAGGTTATTGGCGTTTTCAACTCATGGGACACGTTCGCAACGAAGTCCCTGCGAATATTTTCGAGGCGCTGGAGCCTGCTGACGTCGCTTACGACAATCACCGCGCCCGCGGGCAAACCTGTTGCGTCGAGGAGGGCGGATCCGTGAAGCTGGAGATAGACGATCTCCCGATCGTAGATGGCCACCGTGCGTTCGAGAGCGTGATCCGTCTGCAAGGTGGCGCGGGCGAACTCATCAATTTCCGCGTTCCGCGTGAGCTCCACCAGCGATTTGCCCTCGGCACCTGTGTCCACGGCCGCAAACAGCTCGCGTGCGGCGTGGTTCAACAGGCGAATGTGGCCATGCTCGTCGAGCAGAATAACTCCCTCAATCATATTGGCCAGAATCGTTTCAAACAAATCTCGCTCGCTTCTCACCTCATCAAAACGCCGGCTCAAGCTCGAGGCCATTTCGTTCAGATGCCGGGCGACGTCGGGAAAGGCGGGGGCCGGTAGATCCACCTGCGCGCGATGACTCAAGTCTTCTTGTCCGTAGTGGTCTGCAGCTTCCATGATCGCCGTCATGGAGGCCTCATAGCCCCGTGTGGCGTGTCTCAGGTATAGGCCGGCGGCCGAGAGGAGAGCCACGAGTACGTAGCCCACGGTGATGAACATTGCGGAAATGTCCGAGAGGACCGCAGCGCGCGTCTGGGAGACCCTCACGACGTAGGCCGGAGAACCGTCGACGCGCTGTATCGCGCGTGCGACGTGGATGAGGGTCGGTGCTTCGGGATTATCGCGACGAATGTGGACGCCGGTACCGCCTCGGGCAGCCTGCAAAAACTCGGGAGGTCTGGCATAGCGCGACGCGTCGCCGCCGATGTACCCGAACTCCGCCTGCACCGACCCGTCGGCATCGAACACCGTAACGCGGCGCACGTCGAGGCCTACAAGGAGCTCGACGCCGAGGCGCTCAACCGTGTCGGGGGAGGGGGCTGCCGGGAAGCCGGTGACGGCTGCGGCTATCGTCACCGCATCCGCGGAGGCTTCGATGTGGCGGTCGATTGCGGCATCCCGCGCGAGGAGCAGCGAAGTCAACGCCACCGTGAGCGTGACGACGGTGAGGCTCAAGAAGTTACGAACGAAGGTTCTGAGTGAAGCTTCGCGTGGACTCATGTCTCGCCTGCGAGGCGATAGCCGACCCCCCGGACGGTCTCGATATGCTTTCCGTGCTCACCAAGCTTTTTGCGCAAACCGAGAATCTGCACGTCGACGGAGCGCTCGGTAACCGGATAGTCCTGTCCTTTTACCGCATCAATGATCCGATGCCGGGAGAATACCCATCCGGGGTTCCGGGCCAGGAACTCGAGGATCGCGAACTCGGTGGCCGAGAGAGAGACAAGTGTGTCGTCGACGAATACCTCGTGGCGGGACACATCGATAAGTATATCGTGGACCCGAATGCGGGTGGAGGGGGCGCTTGCCGCTCCGTCCCGCTGAACGCGTCTGAGCAACGCACGCACGCGCGCGAGAAGCACGCTTGGGATGAAAGGTTTGGTGACGTAGTCATCAGCTCCGAGCTCGAGGCCGTTCACCACATCGCTCGACGTTGACTTTGCTGTGAGCATGAGCACGGGGATGTCGCGGGTCTGATCCGTCGACTTGAGCCGTTTGCAGACCTCCGTTCCGCTCATCCCGGGTAACATGATATCCAAAATGATAAGATCGGGGACCGCCTCCCGGGCCAGCCGAAGGGCGTCTTCTCCGGTTTCAACCGTCTCGACGCCGAAATCTTCCCTTTCGAGGTTGTACCGGATCAGCTCGAGAATATCGTGTTCGTCGTCGACAACCAGAACGGTATCGTTGGCCACTGAGCAGGCCTCCCGCAAGACGCTGTGCGCCGGCTACTTCCGCGGTGTACGAAGCTCGACGTGCTCGCCGCGCTTCGCGTAGACTACCCACTCGCAAACGCTTCGTACGTGATCGCCGAGGCGCTCGAGAAACCGTACCATGAACATCAGGTGCATCGCCTTATCCACTTTGTCCGGATGCTCTTGGACTATCTCGGTGATCTTCGCGTAGAGCGTCTTTTGCATGTTGTCTATCGTTGCATCGCGCTCGGCGATGGAGATCGCCTCGTCGGCATCCTGGTCGACGAATGCGGTCAGGGCATCATGCATCATCGAGATGCCCCGTTCGGCCATCTCTTCCATAGACGGGAGAACGCGCGAGAACGTCTCGTCCGATACGTCTCCCACCGCACGCGAGAGATGCCGGGCGTGGTCGCCGATTCGTTCGAGGTCGTCCACGATGCGGATAGTCGTCAGGATTTCTCTCAAATCGCTGGCCACCGGCTGCTGCGTGGCGAGGAGTTCCGTGCAGTGATCCTCTATCTCCACCTGCATCCTGTCGATGTTCTTGTCCTCCTCGATTACGCGTTCGGCGAGATCGTAATCGTGGGAGGCAAGGGCCGTCACCGATTTCTTGAGAGCCTCCTCCACGAGAGAGCCCATTCGAAGGACATCCTGATACATTTTATCCAACTGACTGAGAAAGTACTTTCTTGGCGCCATGCGGCCGCCTCCATTATCCTTTTGGTTTAACCGAATCGGCCGGAAATGTAGGCCTCGGTTTCGGCATTCTGCGGATTAAAAAACATATCTACCGTGCTGCCATACTCGGCAACGTATCCTGACTTGTGCTCGTCGACCATGAAGAAGGCGGTGCTGTCCGAAACGCGCCCCGCCTGCTGCATGTTGTGCGTAACTATAACTATAGTGTACTGCTCTTTGAGCTCTTCCACCAAGCTTTCGATTTTGCCGGTGGAGACAGGATCGAGCGCGGAGGTCGGCTCGTCCATGAGGAGAACGTCGGGCTCCACCGCAAGGGCTCGAGCGATGCAGAGCCGCTGCTGCTGGCCGCCGGAAAGACTGAGTGCCGGGGTGTGCAGGCGGTCTTTGAGCTCGTCCCAGACGGCAGTGGCGCGGAGGCTCCTCTCGACGCCTTCTTCCACCGCCTGCTTATTCCGGATTCCGTGGAGCCTCGGGCCGTAGGCGACGTTCTCGAAGACCGTCATTGGAAAGGGGTTGGGCTTCTGAAACACCATGCCTACTCGGGTGCGGAGGTCGATTGGTGAAAAGTCCGTGTAGAGGTTTTTCCCCTCGTAGCCGACGTAGCCCTCGATGCGAACTCCTTCGATGAGGTCGTTCATGCGATTGAGGGTGCGCAAGAACGTAGACTTGCCGCAGCCCGAGGGTCCAATGAGGGCGGTAACCTGGTTCTGCCTCACGTCCATCGTGACCTCTTTGAGCGCCCGAAACGTGCCGTAGAAAAAGTTGAGATTCGAAATCTGGAACGTGGTTTTCATCCTCTCCATACGCCCTCCTTCTACGGACCGACGATGCAGTTACTGTGTTAAATGAGTATTAGCGCCTGCGTTTTCTAGGACTCCGTGCCGTTTTGTGCTTGAACGCGGCTTCGAAACCAGCGATAGAGGGCTTCGATGCGATTGTAGAAGCTGTCTTTCGCCCGGTCCTCGAGTCCGAAGAGACTGATCACCTCCACGCCGCAGGCGCCATAAAAAAGGTATCCCTCCTCGGTTTCCACAACCGTAAGGTGTATTTCCAGGTTCTCCGGGGCGACAACGGGAAATATACCGTAATACATCCGTGTCAGATTTGTCATGCTCATGAGGTAGGCGTCTTCTCGCCGTATATATTCGACCGTGTAGACATTGCGCCCGAAGCTCGAGTCACGCTGATATACGTGGATACGATCCCGGCGAGGTATCTCCGAGACCGTAGGGTCGGGCAGGGGCTCGCGACTCTCCGGCCCGGCTACCGCGTACGATTCCTCGTAGAAAATCCGCATCCGCCCGCGACTCGCGGAGTAGTACTCGATCCCCTCCATCGTGCTTACCGAGCGGAAGATATTGTAAAGTGACAGATCACGCTCTGCCTCGCTGCCGCCCGTCAGGCGCTCGCGCAGCAGAAAGAGTGCCTCCACACCGACCTTTGGCTCCATCGCCTCGAGGGCGGAGCGAGTGCTCTCCAGGCCCGGGACCTGGGGTGCCAGGGCCAGATCCACGCTGTCGGTGAAAAAGTGCTTGATGCTCCCCGCTTCGATGAGCTCGCGGTAGCGCTCCCGCGAAAGTTGAGATACAAGCTCGCGCACCGCGGGGTGGGCACTGGACCGAGCCGGCTGACTATCCGCCTCGCCACCCGACTGCGCGGAGACCGGAAGATGCGTGAACAACAGAAGAGCGGCGACGGTGAGCCGACTGAAGATTGAAGTAGGCGTGACTCTCATGGTACTGTCTTCTACCTCAGAAAACTCCGCAATTCAAGGGCAACATGCATAAGCCAGTCGTTTTCACCGGCGGAGGAACCGCCGGGCACGTCTTCCCCGGCCTTGCGGTCGCCGAGGCGCTTCGCGAGCGTGGGGACTACGAGATCGTGTGGATCGGGTCCACCTCGGGCATGGAGCGCCGACTCGTCGCCGACCGTGGTATCCGGTTCTTCGGCATTCCGGCGGGAAAGCTCCGCCGCTACTTTTCCTTCAAGAACCTCATCGACCTCGCCAAGGTCGGCGCGGGCTTCGTAGCGGCAGTGTTTCGTCTGCTCGCCGTCAAGCCGTCCTTTGTTTTCTCCAAAGGTGGCTACGTCAGCGTCCCGGTCGTTGCCGCGGCGCGTCTGCTCGGGATCCCCGCGGCGACGCACGAGTCCGATTCCGACCCGGGGCTCGCCACCAGACTCAACGCCCGGCTCGTCGAGCGCGTGCTTATCTCCTATGATTCCACCGCCGGCCACCTCCCCGCCGGCCTGCGTCACCGCTGCATCAACGTCGGGAACCCAGTGCGCCGCGACCTCCGGTCCGGCAGCCCGGAGGCAGCCCGTCGTGCCTTCGACTTGCCGGCGGACCGGCCGCTCGTATTCGTGGTCGGTGGAAGTCTCGGCTCCGCCCAAATCAACAGGCTGCTCGCGGAGGTGCTCGACGATCTCCTCGGTTACTGCGCCGTGGTGCACCAGCGCGGCGAACATCCCGCGCCGCGGCCGGACGGGCGGGGATATGCCTCTGCCGGCTTCATCGGGCGCGAGTACGCCGATCTGCTCGCCGCCGCGGATCTTGTGGTGTGCCGTGCCGGCGCAGGGACGCTCTGGGAGCTTTCGCTTGCGCAGAAGCCGTCTGTGCTCATTCCGTTACCTCGCGCCGGATCACGTGGCGACCAGCTGCGTAACGCCCGCATCTTTGCCGACCGTGGCGCGGCGGTGGTGCTGGCCGACGCTGAGGCGACCCCCGATCGGCTGCGGGACGAGATCCACCGACTGCTCGACGATCCCGACGCGCGTCGGCGGATGGGTGCCGCCGTGGCGGGGTTTGACGCAGCCGGTGCGGCGGATAGAATCGCAGGTATGATTGATGATGTCGTGGAGGGGCGCGGGTGGACTTCGTAGCGGTCGACATCGTCTTTGCCCTGATTCTCGTCTTCACCACGCTGCGCGCCGCCATTCGAGGGTTCGTGACCGAGCTGCTCTCTATGGCGAGCCTTATCCTCGGGATTGCGGCGGCGGTTTTGTTCTCCGGCGTTGTCGGCGCTTATCTCAACCAGTGGCTTGGTGAATCGGCCTGGAGCCAGGTGGCGGCGTTTCTGGCCATATTCCTGATGGTGTATATCCTGGTGAAGATCTTCGAGAACGCGCTTCATAGCCTCATAGAACACATCCACCTCGAGAACCTGGACCACGCTCTCGGGCTCTTCCTCGGCGTAATCGAGGGGTTACTCCTGACCTTCGTGATGATCCTGATCATCCAGATACAACCCTTTTTCCCACCAAATCGCGTGCTCGAGGGAAGCGTCTTCGGCCAGTTGCTCGTACCGCTGCTGCCCCACGTCTCGGAGTTTTTGAACCGGAGGACCGTCGATGTTTGAGAACATAATCGGACACGGGAGAACGGTCGACCGTCTGCGTGCCGAGATCACCGACAAGCGGCTTCCGGGAGCTCTCCTGCTCCACGGTCCGCAGTACACCGGCAAGACCACGGTTGCCCTCGAGCTTGCTCGCGCGGTGACCTGCGAGAACGGCACTGCGGAGTGGACCTGCGACTGCCGCTCCTGCCGGCAACAGCGGTTGCTCGTCCATCCCTACACGCTCCTGCTCGGAACGCACTACTTCCTCCAAGAGATCACAGTGTGTGCGGAGGCCCTCAAGGCGCATCCTTCAAAGGGCACGCGCTTCCTTTTTCTGCGTGCGGTGCGAAAACTCCTGCGGCGCTTTGACGATGTCTTGTGGCAGGGGCAGGAGAATCGCATCTCCCCGGTATCGAGCACGGTGCGTGAGGTCGCTGAGACGGTCGAAGACCTCGATCCGCGGTTCCCGCTTCCCGAGGGCTCGGCACTGGAGAAGCTCTCCGAGCGCCTCCTATCGCGGTCCAAGAAGCTCTCCTCGGCGCTTCCGCAAGACCCCGTCCCCATTCAGGCGGTACGAAATGTATCTTTCTGGGCGCACATGGCGGGGCCGCGGAAAGTCGTAATCCTGGACGGGGCAGACCGCCTGAATAGCGGCACGCGAAACGCCCTGCTCAAGACCCTGGAAGAGCCGCCGCCCGAGGTCACCTTCGTGCTCATGGCAACCCGGCGCTCGGCGGTGATGCCGACAATTCTTTCGAGGGTGCGCGGCTACGAGTTCCCGCCCCGCGGTGGCGACGAGCAGTGTGAGGTGGTACGCCGGGTATTTCGAGAGACCGAGCTTGAATGTGACTCCCTCCGTGAGTACTTTCTGAGGAATGGATTCTCGGGGTCGGAGCCGATAACGTCCCTCGCTGAAACGTTCATCGAGGCTGTTGTCTCACCCCGCACTACCGACGGCGCCGACGGAGTTGGCCACGTGCAACAGGCGCTTCAGGAGATGGCAGACGTGCACGCATTCCGCTACTTCTTCGAAGAGCTCACCACGCTGCTTCACCGATTGCTCGCCAACGATGTCGCCGGCGCCTCGCGGCCTCTCGTGGGGATCGAGACTATCGAGCGGTGGCGTGATCTCGTGGCGGAGGCGGCATTCCGGGTGGAGTCACTGAATATGAATCCATCGACGGTCTGCGAGAGTCTGTACTTCTCTATGAGGCAGGTC
>JAAAOR010000148.1 GCA_009908735.1 Spirochaetota bacterium
CGTTCTCGCGAGCGCGATGGACGCCAAGCGCTCTGCAGAGCTTTCCCGGCCCGCTCGCAACGCTCGCGAGGAGGCGGTTGTCGGCGAAGTCGGCGCCGGCCACGGCGACATCCGAAAATCGCGCCGGAACCTCGGTTTCCGGAAAGCGCCCCCGCCACATCGCCGCGAGACCATACAGCGGCTCAGCCGCGCGAATGAGTACCGCGCCACCTGTGCCCTCGTTTTCGGTAACAGCGTTGAGGCAGTGATGTATTCCGTAGATGAGGTAGACGTACGCATGCCCCGGTGGACCAAACATTACCCGGCTTCGTGGCGTAGGACCGCGAAAAGAGTGCGAAGCAGGATCATCGGGCAGGTAGGCTTCGGTTTCTACGATACGGGCAATGCGAACACCGTCCTCGGTACGTCGAACGATCAGCGCACCCAGCAGATCCGGCGCGACGGCGAGAGTCTCCCGGTTGTAGAAAGCGGGCTCGAGTGACTCGACGTCCGTTACCACTGGGCTCCGCGTTCGTAGAGTGAGCGTAGCCGCTCCGGGAGGGGAATAGGTTTTCCGGTGGTGAACTCCGCGAACACGACTGTCTGGCCGAAAGACGCCACGACGGCGCCGTTCAGCGAAATATAGCCCTCGAGATGCGCTTTGAAGCGGCCGACTGCTCTCACCCAAATGGCGCCCATCGGCTTGTCGTGCAGCTTCACCGGGCGATGATAGCGAATATCCGTGCGAGCAAGTACGGGCGCATAGCCGGCTTCCGTCTGACTCTTCAGCGGGAAGTAGGTGTCGAGCATCCGCAGCCGCAGGTCCTCGAGCCACCGGATGTACACGATGTTGCTGACGATCCCGCCGAAATCGATGTCATAGGTTTTTACATCAATCGGCATTTCAACGTAGAGCGGTTTATTCGCCATCTCATTCACATCCGTGTTTCTAAAAATGTGAAACCGATTATAATGAGTTTCGCGAAATTGTTAAACGGTCGGCACGCTATCGGCCGATGGTCAACAAGAGGAGGAGCCAGTGGCGGCCAACGGAGAGCCCGGATCGGGGCGCAGCAATCTTGTTCGAGTAAACATCGTCTTAGCTGTCGTGGATGTTCTGCTGCTTGCGGCGGTCATCGTTCTGTTTATTATTCCCGGCGGCGGGCTGGACCTGATCTTCGGAGAGAGCCAAGAGCCCGGTTCGGCTCCGGCCCAGGAGGAGGGCGATCCTGCCGCGGACCCTGAGCCCGAGCCGGAACCGGCGGAAGAGCCTGCGCCCGAACCGGAACCGACCGAGCCGGCGGGGCCCGCGGTGGTTCCAGGCGAACGGACTGCTACCGCCCGCCATATCGTTGAAACCGGCGACACCTTCTACGAGATATCAGGCTTTTACTGGAACGACGAGCACCTATGGCCCGATCTCTACATGTTGAATCACGAGCGCTTCCCAGACCCCGACCTCGTGCGCCCCGGCGACATCGTGGAGATTTATCCGAGCCTCGCCTCCGACGGCGAGCTCTCCGCACAGGACATCGAGGTCCTCTCACAGGCTTACGTCGATACGTACAGCGTATACCGCAGAATTGGTATGGCGGCGCTCGAACGCGGACGCGAGCGCGGGAGCCGCTATTGGATCACTCGCTCTCGCATCAAAATCAACAAGGCCCACTGGCTCCTGTATTCAGGTCATCGGTTTAATCAAAACCTCGCTGCAGAGTACGCCGAACGCATCGATGAGCGAGATCTGCGGGTTGTGAGGAACTACCTCGAGCGCTTCGGGTATCCCGACCCGTAGGAGCTGCCGACGCCGTATGTCGTTCTTGGGGCTTCCAAACGTAAAAGCGATACTCTTCGCGCTGGGCTTCCTCTTGGCCCTCGCCGCCTGCCGTATGCCGCCCTTCGACCAGGCCCTGTCGCTTGAGGTGGGCGGCGTGGATGATGGCACAGCCGGCGAGGCGAAGGCTGTGCCGGACGTTTTCGTCGCCAACGACAATTCCCAGCTCAATCGCGTCTACGCCGGGTTCGAGGCCGGAACTTTCACGCAGGTCTCAGACGCACTCTCGTTTGCCGCGGATTCGCAGTCGGTGGCGCTCGCCCTCGTGGACGGCGACGATTACACGGATGCGGTCGTAGCCAACGCACCCGGTAGCAATCGCCTGTTCCTCGGTGACGGCGCCGGCGACTTCCTCTTCGCGGCCGACATTTCTACCGACACCAACGACAGCTTCGGGATTGCTGTGGCCGACTTCGATGAGGACGGTAACGATGACGTATTCGTTGCAAATCTGGGTCAGAGAAACCGGTTATACCTCGGTGACGGCGCTGGAACCTTCGCCGGCAACGATGCTTCAGCCGACACGAATTCGAGCTGGGACGTCGTAACCGCGGACTTTAACTCAGACGGAAACGTCGACGCCTTCGTCGCGAACGACGGTGGCGTGAATCGCATTTTTCTCGGGAACGGGGCAGGCGGCTTCTCTTCGGTGAACGACGCCAGCGGCGACTCGAAGCAATCCCACGGCGTCGCCGTCGGCGACTTTGACGGCGACGGGGAGGTCGATGCGTTTGCGGCGAACTTCGGCTTCGCAGATACCAATCGACTCTACCAGGGGGACGGGCTCGGTAGCTTCGCGGTGTCCGACGCCTCTGCCGACATGGCGGCCAGCAACGCTGTTGCCGCCGGTGACTTCAACAATGACGGTAAACTCGACGCCTTTGTCGTAAACGACTCCGAACCGAACCTGGTCTACATCGGCGACGGTGCCGGAAACTTCGTCGTATCACAGGCCTCGGCGGCGGCGAACGCGAGTATCGATGTCGCCGTCGGGGACTTCGACCTCGACGGGAATCTCGATGCGTTCGTTGCGAACTTCAGCGATCAGAATCGGGTGTACTTCGGCGATGGAACAGGTGCATTTCCCACCGTTGTCGCTGCGTCGGCAGATACGCGCAGCAGCGCCGGCGTCGCCGTGGGCGAGCTCGACGGACAGTAGCAAGGGCGTCATCCCCAGACCGAAGAGCCGCCCCGATCCGTAATTGACAAACAGCGCGGGCCTTGTCTATATTGACAGTCCGACAGCACACAGGGAGAGATGTCCGAGTGGTTTAAGGAGGCGGTCTTGAAAACCGTTGAACCGCAAGGTTCCGTGGGTTCGAATCCCACTCTCTCCGTGTCGAAAAGAGAAGTGTCGAAAAGAGAAATAGTGGAGAGGTGCGAGAGTGGTTGAATCGGGCTCCCTGCTAAGGAGTTGTACCCTGTCCGGGTACCGAGGGTTCGAATCCCTCCCTCTCCGTGAGACCGTGTGCCCATAGCTCAGCTGGATAGAGCGTTAGATTGCGGATCTAAAGGTCGGAGGTTCGAGTCCTCTTGGGCATACCATTCGGACGCCGCCACGCGAGTGGCGGCTCTTTTTTAGCCTACACAGTAACAATTTCGAGAATACGGCTCAGAATAGATCTCATGGTCCTTGACTACGGGGCACCGGGCGCATAGACTTCGGACCAAGTCATACTCTTCAGGAGGTCAGGTTATGAAGGCAGTTTCAAAAGCAGCTGCATTGGCACTCGTGCTGGTGCTCGTTCTCAGTGGTTGTGTGACGCACGTGCACCAGGTCGGCGACGGCGCACAGGGCGGCGAGGTCGAAGAGGCGGTTCAGTGGTACGTGCTGTGGGGTCTCGTTGAGCTCAACGAAGTTGACTCCAACGAGATGGCCGGCGACGCCGAGGACTATACCATCACTACCCAGTACACCTTTATCGACGCACTCATCAGTGCCGTAACGAACTACGTCACAATCTCTCGACGCACCGTGATGGTCGAGCAGTAAGGACTTCTGCTGTGAGCGGCTCCCGTCTACGGGAGCCGTGTCACGGTTCCCTCCACTTTTTTTATGCACACATCACTTCGATTCCTCGTTTTACTTTTCGGCTTCGCAGTTCTCCTAACCGCCTGCGGCGACTCCGACCGACGACCCTCCACGAGCGACGCAGAAACCGCACCGGCATACTCATTCAACGTCGATCCTGACTTGCTTGGGGAGCAGTATGCGGATCGAGCGCTCGGTATCCGGCTCTCACCGCCGGCCGAGTGGACCGAGGCTCCGGCTTCCCTCAGGGAGGAGATTGCGCAGCAGCTGAGCGAGGGCACGGATATAGCCGATGCAGAGTCGGCGCTTCGCGCTCTGTTCGTCGAGCGCAGCTCCGGATCGGCACTCGTGGTTTACGAACCCCTCGAGCGTGATGATCCGGGGGCGGTGTTCGACCAATGGGTCGGCCCCGCGGCAGAGAGTGCGGAGTTCCGCCACAACGGACTGAACTTCTATCAGGCCCGCGCTTTCACCGAGGGAAGCGCACGCTTCACCCTCGTCACAGAGCCCCGTGACGGCACCGTCGCGGTCATTCAGTACATACTTCCGCAGAGCCGGTTTCAGGAGATCGGTCGCAGCATCGAATCCTCCATCGGCTCGATAGAACCTTTCGACGGCGGAAGCTGACGGCGACCGCTCGCGCCCGTGCCGCCGCGTGCGCGGCCACCCGAAAACAGCCCGACAGTTGAAATAATCCCGGTTTCCCTTTACATTGTGCCACGGAGAGATGGCCGAGCGGACGAAGGCGGTGGTCTCGAAAACCACTGAGCCCCACTGGGGTTCCGAGGGTTCGAATCCCTCTCTCTCCGTCGTATCGTTTCGTGTAAGGAGAGATGACCGAGTGGCTGAAGGTGCTCGCTTGGAAAGCGAGTGTGCCCTATCCGGGTACCGAGGGTTCGAATCCCTCTCTCTCCGATTCGGCCCGGAAGGGAGCAGCGGTAGGCGACCGGTCGGTGTGCCGCAGACGGCTTGGCAGGAGCTGAAGGGGCTTTTCTTTGTAAAGAACAGCCGGACGAGCCATATGAATTACGAAGTAACGGCCACACGCAAACGGCCACGGAATTTTGACCAGCTCATCGGCCAAGAGTTCGTGGTTTCCACACTCGGGAGCGCTCTCGCAGCCGGGCACATCGCCCATGCGTACCTCTTTTCGGGGCCACGCGGAGTGGGAAAAACTTCGGCAGCGCGGATACTGGCAAAAGCGCTTAACTGCCCCGACGGACCGAATGCGGAGAGCTGTGACGAGTATGAGGGCAGCGAGGAGATTCGCCTCGGAACGGCAATGGACGTCATAGAGATCGACGGGGCCTCGAATACCTCGGTAAACGACGTGCGCGAGATAAAAGATGAGGTGCTCTTCGCGCCGAACAGCCTACGCTACAAGATCTACATCATCGACGAAGTCCACATGCTCTCCAACAGCGCCTTTAACGCGTTGTTGAAGACCATTGAGGAGCCGCCGCCCTACATCGTGTTCATCTTTGCAACGACCGAGATCCAGAAGGTGCCGGCGACCATTCGCTCGCGTTGTCAGCAGTTCAGCTTCCGACTCATTCCGGTCGATCTCATCAGGGATCAGCTCGCCGCCGCCTGCAAAGAGGCCGGCGTAACCGCGGAGGAGGAGGCGCTGTTCTGGATCGCCAAGGAGGCACGCGGGTCGCTTCGTGATGCCTACACGCTTCTCGACCAGGTGATCTCGTTCTCCGACGGAGCGCTCACCTTCGACAAGCTCAAGGCGACCCTCGGTGTCGGCGGACTCGAACAGCTTTCGCAGCTGGTCACGAGCTTTGCCGCCGGCGACGCGGCGGCCGCGCTCGAACAGGCCGGTGAGGTTCTTGATTCGGGTGTCTCGGTCGAGCAGTTCATCATGGAGCTTGCCGAGTATTTCCGTAGTTTGCTGTTTGTAAAGCAGGGTGTCACGAGGGAGTCGATTCTCGGCTTCGCTGCCTCCCGCTTTCCGAAGGAGCAGGTTGATCGCTTCACCGACGCGCAACTGCAGCGGGCGTTGGAGCTGCTTCTCGAGCTCTACCGCTCGGTGCGCTACTCGCTCAACCAGCGCTTCGAGGTGGAGCTTGCCGTGGCACGGCTTTCCTCGCTCTCCTCGTTCATGACCTCGCGGGAGCTTCTCGAGCGGGTAAAGGAGCTTCGGCGCGAGATTGCCTCAGCGCCACCGCCGGCAGCCGCCGCGAACGTGCCCGAGGCCGCCGGGGCCGGCGCCGCGCCGGCCCCGGGCACCGTCGGTGAGCGTGCCGCCGACACAGCGTCGCCCTCGCCGAGCGAGACCCGCGAGCCCCTCGACGCAGGTACCGCCGAGCGAATCGTCGGCGAGGTGCGCGACCACAAGCCGACGCTCGCCTCGAACCTCGAAAAGGCGGTGCGTTGGGAGATCGGCGGGGGGTCGATACGCGTGCTCTTTGAGAACCAGTATCCGGCTACGGCGATAGAGCAGGAACGGGACTACGTGAGGTCGGTTTGCGAGGAGATCACCGATGAAGAGATCGCTCTCGACGTAGTTGTCGTTGAGAGCCGGGGCGCACAGGAACAGAACTCGCGGGACGAACGGGTAGAGCTCGTTAAACATGTATTCCGCGGAGAGGTGGTAGAAGGACAATGAGTTCGATGAATCCAATGGACATTCTAAAGAATTTCCAAAACATCCAATCTAAGCTCGGTGAAGCCCAGGAGCGTCTCAAAGAGGTTCGTGCAACAGGGACCGCGGGCGGCGACATGGTTCGGGTCGAGATGACCGGGGAGTTTCAGGTCACCTCCGTGAAGATTTCTCCCGAGGCGGTCGACCCCGACGATATCGAGATGCTGCAGGACTTGATGCTTGCCGCTTTTACCAACGCCACCGCCAACGTAAAAGAGAAGATCCGCGAGGAGATGTCCTCGTTCACCGGCGGTATGGACCTACCTCCGGGGATCTTCGGGGGCTGACGTGACCATTCTGGATAGCCTCACCGAGGCCCTATCCCGTCTCCCCGGCATCGGTAAGAAAAGCGCGGTCCGCATTGCCTACTATCTCCTGCAGGCCGACTCAGCATACAACGAGCGGCTTGCCGGCGAAATCCGTGAGCTCAAGAGCCGCATCCGCCGCTGCTCGGTTTGTGGCAACTACACGGAGCACGATCCCTGCGATATCTGCACCGATCCCTCCCGCGATCGCGCAACGATCTGCGTGGTCGAGCAGCCCCAAGACGTCGCCGTCCTCGAGGCCTCGCGCGAGTACCGGGGTCTCTATCACGTGCTCGGAGGGGTCATCTCTCCGATAGACGGCGTGGGCCCGGAGGACCTCTCGATTTCTTCTCTCGTGGGACGTCTCCACGAAGACGGTGTGCAGGAGGTGATCCTTGCCACCAACCCCACCGTAGAAGGGGACACAACAGCGCTATACCTCGTGCGCATGCTCGAGAAGCGCGGAGTGAAGACCTCCCGCCTCGCCCTCGGCTTGCCCGTCGGAGGTGATATCGAGTACGCGGACCGGCTGACCATCGCCCGATCGCTTCGCGGGCGCACTCCGCTTTCGTCGGAGGAGTAACTCGTCAATGCCCCGCACACAGCGCTTTTCAGCACCGATCGCGACTCTCACCCTGATTCTCGTCGCCCGCCTGCTTGCGCCGGCTGCCGCCTCCGCCCAGGTCTGGCTCGACTCCTACGATGAGGGCCTCGCCGTCGCACGCGAGACCGAGCGGCCGCTCGTGGTCTTTATCACCGCTCCCGGCTGGTGTGAGCCCTGCGATCGCTTTGAGGCCGAGGTCCTCTCAGACGATCTCGTCGGCGACATCCTGCGAAAAGAGTTTGTCACCGTTTGGCTCACCGATCGCGACCCCGAGCACGCCCGCTTCGAGTTTCCCGGCTATCCCTCGTTCCTGGTTTTCCACCCCGGCGGCGAGCGCCTTGGCGCCTTCCACGCGCCTGACTCGATTCGCGAGCTTCGCGCCGAGCTTGATCGCTACCAGCGACCCCTCGCAGAGCTCCTTGCCGCCGCGAACCGCCGCGAGCGGACCGACGGGGGCGCGACCTACCGCTATCCAGGCGGCGTATTCGTGCGCCTCGACAACGGCTCCTGGGTGCGCGAAGCCGGCGGAGAACGAACTCTCTTCTCCGAGTACCGCGAGGACGATCGTTACGCCTATCTCAAACCCAGCGAGGGTGAAGGTTTCGTCGCTATCCCCAAGGACGGCGGGCAGGCTTTCCGCTGGAACGCGGACCGTGAGACGTGGGAGTCGGCCTGGGAGGTTACGGCGCCGGGAGAGGACTGAACGCCCGCGGGAGGCAAAGATGACGTGGACCGAACCGCCACGCATTGTGCCGGCTGCGGGTGCACGTGGTCGCAGCCGGCTGCACCTCTTAGTACTCGAACACCACGCGCCTTCCCACCTCTTTTGTAACCGCTTCGAAGCTCTCTGCTGTCAATCGCTCGATAATCTCTTCGACTCCGCGCTCGAGCTCGTCGAGGCGCGCTTCCTCGTCACTAGAGAAGTTTCCGAGTACATGCGATGAGACATCGCCGTGTCTGGGCCGTCCTATGCCGATGCGAAGTCGGGCGAAATCCTTACTCGAGAGGTGTTGAGCCACCGAGCGGAGGCCGTTATGCCCCGCGAGTCCCCCGCCGCGGCGAAGCTCGAGGGTGCCGAAGGGAAGTTCGACCTCGTCATGGGCGACGAGGACATCGCGCGGGTCGATCGAATGGTAGCGAGCGCAGGCGCCGGCGCTCTCTCCGGAACGGTTCATGTAGGTCTCGGGCAGGAGAACAAGGAGCTTGCCCGGGGCGCGTGTGCCGCCTGCCGCAGCGGCGGGGCTCGCGACGGCCCCCGGCAAGCCCCCGCCCCCGCGAATCGTGGCGAGCCGGCCCTGGAACTTCTGCTGAAACTGCTCGCCGCGACGCTCCGCGAAGGCCTCGGCCATGCGCATGGCGATGTTGTGGCGGGTGCGCGCGTAGCGTGATCCGGGGTTTCCGAGGAACACCGCAAGCTCGATCATGGTCTTTGCCCTCCCCTTTCGATTGAACTATACTACGGAGAAACCGCTCCGATCAGGGGGTCTGCCGCGCCATGCGCCGGATCGTTTCGAGTTTCGCGCTCGTATTTCTGCTCACGCTTTCCGCCCTTGCCCAGGACACCCCCGTCTCGGAAGGCGCCGCCGACGACGCGCCCGCCACCGGACTGAGCGTCACCGGCCCTCTCACCGTGGTCACGGTAAATGCCTGGTCCGGCCTCGAGGCAGGTGGGTTTTTCTCTCGTGGCACCCACGAAGAGCCCGCCGCGCGCGAGTTTCGCCTGGGACTTCTCTCCGATAAGATAGCCGCGCTCGAGCCCCAGATTGTCACCATAGGTGAGGCGAATCCGGTGGACGAGATGGCCGCCCGCTTTTCAGACGCGCTCGGGATGTCTGCGGTGTCTCACATGGCCGAAGGCGGCGTGCGCATCGGCCCGGTCGGCTTGCCGACGAACCTCCGCGAGGGCGATATTCTTCTGGCGCCGGAGGCGTCGGAGCCGAGTTTCGCGGTGCGCCGGACGCTTTCCGGCGGCTACGTTGGACGCACCCTGTCGTTTCAGACCGGCGCTACCACGCAGGTACTCGGCGCCGAGCTCGTCGTTGGTGGGAACAGTGTCTACGTGTTTCACACCCGGTGGTTTGCGAGCCCGTTTGCAGCACGGGAAGATATGGTGGGGTTGATCGAGGCCTACGGCGCAGGTGAGATAGTCTCACAAGAGCTCATCGATCGCATGGAGCGGGCGGTGCACGGAAAGGAGCGGCGCCTCGAGGAGGCACTACGCACGGTGGTCACCATTAACGAGGTGGCAGGTGATGCGCCGGTCATTCTCACCGGAACACTCAACGCGCTTCCCGGGTCCGAAGAGATCGGCGTGCTCGAAGAGGCCGGATTCGTCGACGCCTTCGATGTCGCCGGCGCTACACCGGCTCGCGGCGCTGCGCACACGGGTCAGACGCCCACGGCTGCGGCGGCGAACGCCGGAGCCACCTGGGATCCGGGCCGAAACACCCACATCACTCGACACAGGCTCGGGCCGTGGGACGAACAAAACGCAGCCCGCATTGATTACATCTTCGTGCGAGGCGCAGGCGTCGAGGTGGTCGAAGCACGGGTGGTACTCGACGAGGCCACCTACGGCGTGTTTCCATCATCTCACTTCGGCGTGCTCGCACGCATCACAATACCGCAAGGGGGAACCCCATGAGTGTCCGGATTTTCACATCCGAGAGTAACAATCCATGGTTCAATCTCGCCACAGAGGATTGGATCTTCCGCGATATGGACCCGTCCTACCGTATTCTGTTCCTGTGGCGCAATGCCGATACCGTTGTGATCGGCCGCCATCAGAATCCCTGGAAGGAATGCAACCTCGAGAAGATGGAGCGAGACGGCGTCTATCTCGCTCGCCGTCAGTCGGGCGGTGGCGCGGTCTACCAGGACCTCGGAAACACCAACTTCACCTTCATGACGAGCCTCGATCAGTACGACCAGGAAGAAAACTTTGGCATCATCATCAATGCGCTTGCTGAGTTCGGGATTACCGCCGAGCGCTCGGGGCGAAATGATGTGCTTGTCGACGGGCGAAAGGTCTCCGGCAGCGCCTTCAAGCGCGCAAAAGACCGCGCTTTCCACCACGGAACGCTTCTCATCGGCGCCGACCTAGGGCGCCTCGTAGATTACCTCAGCCCGGCCAAGAAGAAGCTCGTCTCCAAAGGTATCGAGTCGGTGAAGTCTCGAGTGGCCAACCTCACGGAGTTCAACGAGGGGCTTGATCACGACACGCTCACTGCAACCATCATCAAGACGTTCCTCGAGCACCACGGCGAGGAGGCGGAGGTCGAGCATCTCACCCGTGACGATCTCGCGGAGATCCCCTCGCTCGCGGCACACTTCGAGGAGCTCAAGGACTGGAACTGGCGCTTCGGCCGCTCACCTGACTTCTCACATCACATGAACGAGCGTTTTGACTGGGGCGAGATGGACGTGCATCTCGAGACAAAGCGGGGTCACATATCCGAAATTGCGGTATTCTCGGACACACTGCACCCGGAGATGGTGGAATACCTCGAGCAGCATATGGTAGGTCTTAAGTACGAGAAGGACGACCTTCGCGCATTCTTTGATACGATGAAAACCGACATGCCGGACGTCGCCGAGCTCACCGAGGAGTTCGGCGCCTGGCTCGTCGACGAGATCTGAGAGATTTCCCGTGGCGCCCCGCGCGCCGCGGGGCAACCCAACACCACGGAGGAACAATGAGCGTACACATCGGAGCGAAAGAGGGAGATATTGCGGAGACGGTGCTGCTGCCCGGCGATCCGCTTCGGGCCAAGTTTGCCGCGGAGAACTTTCTCGAGGGCGCGACCTGCTACTCGGAGGTCCGCGGGATGTACGGGTACACCGGCACCTACAAGGGAAAGCGCGTGTCTATTCAGGGAACCGGCATGGGCATTCCCTCGGCGCTGATCTACGTGCACGAGCTCATCACCGCCTACGGGGCAAAGAAGCTCATCCGCATCGGCTCGGCGGGCTCGATTCAGCCCTCACTTGCCGTACGCGATCTCGTTTTTGCCATGGCAGCCTCCACCGACTCAGGCGTCAACACCCGTCGCTTCGGTGGCGCGAGCTATGCGCCGACCGCCGACTTCGATCTCTTCCAGCAAGCTGTCGAGGCGGCGCGGAAGAAGGGCGTGAAGTTCACCGCCGGAAACGTGCTATCGACCGACGAGTTCTACCACGACGCCCCCGACTACTGGAAAATCTGGGCCGAGTACGGCGTGCAGGCCCTCGAGATGGAAACCGCGGCGCTCTACACCACCGCCGCGAAGTTCGGCTGCCGGGCGCTGACGATGCTCACCATAAGTGACAGCCTGGTTACCGGCGAGGAGCTCTCCGCCAAAGAGCGCGAAACTTCTTTTCGCGAGATGATCGAGATCGCACTGGAGGTGGCATGATGGAGTACCGCAGACTCGGCCGCGCAGGACTGCAGGTGAGCGCGCTGTCGTTCGGCTCCTGGGTGACCTTTTCCAATCAACTGCAGGTCGACAACGCCAAGAAGTGCATGTACACCGCCTACGACGCCGGTGTGAACTTCTTCGATAATGCCGAAGCATACGCCCGAGGGCGCTCCGAGGAGATTATGGGCGAGGTGCTCCGCGACTCCGGCTGGCGGCGTGACTCCTACGTCGTCTCGAGCAAGGTGATGTTCGGAAGCACCGAGGAGCGAAAGCCCAACCAGACCGGCCTCAGCCGAAAGCACGTCTTCGAGGCGGCCCATCAGGCGATGGAGCGGCTGAACGTCGACTACCTCGACCTGTACTTCTGCCATCGTCCCGATGAGAACACGCCCATCGAGGAGACCGTCCGAGCGATGAGCGATCTCATTACCCAGGGCAAAGTCCTCTACTGGGGCACCTCCGAGTGGTCGGCGCAACAGATCATGGAGGCCTACTCGATTGCCCGGCAGTACAACCTGGTCCCGCCGACCATGGAGCAGCCCGAGTACAACATGTTCCACAGGGAGCGTTTCGAAGAGGAGTATCGCCGCCTGTACTCGGAGATCGGCCTCGGCACGACCATCTGGTCGCCGCTGTACTCAGGGATACTCACCGGAAAGTACACCGACGGGGTCCCCGAGGACTCACGCCTCAACCTCCCCGGCTACGAGTGGCTGAGAGAGCGCCTTCTCAGCGAGGAACGGCAAGCGCTGCTCGATGCGGTGCCGAAGCTCGGGAAGATCGCGAAGGAGCTCGGCGCCTCCATGGCTCAGCTCGCCCTCGCCTGGACCCTCAAGAACCCGAACGTGAGCACCGCCATCACCGGCGCCTCACGCCCGGAGCAGGTCACCGAGAACATGAAGGCCATCGACGTGCTCGAGAAGCTCGATGATTCGGTGATGGAGCGCATCGAGGAGATTCTCGCACCGCTGCCCGAGGGGTGAGTCGCAGGAGTATCACGCCGCGGAGTGGCGATCCACGTCCCAGCCCGGAAAAACGAGAACAGCCGGGTGGCAGCGGAGCGCACGCGCAAGCTTCTTGGCCCGCTCCACGCCGAGCATGACTCTATCGCACTCTATCGCGGAGATGGTAGACTGAGGAATCCCGGAAAGTCGCGACAGCTCATTCTGGCTCATTTCCTGAAGCTCACGGATGATTCGCACCGACTCACCGACGGAGACTTCGACCCGCGTCCCGGCTCGCTCGTATTCTGACATTTATCTTCTCCCGTAGTCGTGCGCATTGACGTCGACTACTTCGACGAGAATGCGATCTCGATCGACGCGGTATATCACACGATACTGCTCATTCAGTCGTGACGATCGGTGGCCCTGCCATTCACCGGCAAGTGATTCATCATGGAAGCCCTTGATTCGGCGAAGGCCTCGCGGCCCCGAAACGCGCACCACGTCTTTCCATTCCTGGTATCGCTTGAAATATGGTATGTCAAGTCCTTTCGCATAGTCGAAATTTTCCGCTATCATCATATCGATTGGCGTCCTACACTAGAGCACAGAACACCGTTTTCGCGAGAAGGCGTCAATGGAAACCGTACGGGAGATTCTCCAGCACAAGGGAAGCGATGTGTGGTCGATCCAACCGCAGGCAACCACGCAAGAGGCGCTCGAGCGGATGCGCGAAAAGAACGCTGGCGCGCTGCTCGTCATCGATGCGCAGGGTGCCCTGCAGGGCATCTTCTCCGAGCGGAATTTCGCCAGCCACGTGACCGAGAATCGTGTCCGACACCTGCCCGTCTTCGAGCACTATATTGCGGGGAGCATGTAGAAGCCGCTTGACCATTTCCGGGCCCTCTCGTATTGTTCAGGTCCTGAACAATCGGGCGAGGCGTGGTATGCTTAGTCCGAGGACACAGCACCTGCTCGATACCCGGAAGAGTCAGTTTCGGCGACCTTCGCACACGGTCGAGCGGTTCAATACGGTTGGTAGTCTATTACCGCCTGCATATGCTTGCAGAAACCGCGGTGCGACCGGCGAAGCTGTGTCCGCTACGCGCTATACGCGTGATATTCCCCTTTGTCCGACCTCCACCGCTCTCATGGTACCCACCGAAAAAGAACTGGAAGTCCTCGAACAGATCTATATTCGCCGGGATGTGCGCCAGCGCGATCTCGCGCAGGTTATCGGGCTGTCGCTGGGGATGACGAACGCCATCCTCAAGCGCCTCACCCAAAAGGGTTTTCTCACCGTTCGAAAGGTCAACAACCGAAACATTGCCTACGCGGTGTCGCCGGTGGGGGTCGATGCTATCGCGCGAAAGAGCTACCGCTATCTCAAACGCACCATCAAAAACGTGGTGGACTACAAACAGGCCATAGAGGATGTGATCTCCGCGGCTGCCGAGGGCGGGTACACCGCGGTCGCCCTCGTTGGGCCGAGCGATCTCGACTTCATCGTCGAGCACCTCTGCCGAAAGTGCGGCCTGGGGTACGAGCGCATCCGAAAGGTTTCCGACCTCGACGGCGTAGAAGCAGCGTTTCTCCTGTTCTCGGAAAATGAGACCGCGCCGGAAATCGACGAGTACCATCCCGGCCCCGCGCTCGATCTCGAAAGAGGCTTTGCGAGCCTGCAGGCTATCCTCGTCGCAGGAACCGCGTAGCGCGACGGGGTGGCCGCAGGCCCTTCGCGTGCAGTATCATACTACAACTAAGGAGAGACAAACGTGAGCACACAAACCACTGCCCGGGTCATCGACTACCGGGTCAGAGACATAGCACTTGCCGAGTGGGGCCGCAAAGAGATGGACATGGCCGAGAAGGAAATGCCCGGGCTCGTCGCCACGCGCGAG
>JAAAOR010000117.1 GCA_009908735.1 Spirochaetota bacterium
CCGCGCCACCACCGCGGAGCCGCGGCCGGCGGCCGCGGCCTCAGCTCGACTTGGCCTTGGCTCGCTGCAGCGCCCAGGTGGTGTATTTGCGCACCCGCTTATCCGGGTCGTTTTGCAGCTCCTCGAGGATGTCCAAGCCGGAGTCGGTGCTCAGCATCTCGAGGGCGCGGGTGACCTTGACGCGGACATCCTGGTCGGGATCACGCGCGGCGAGCACTATGCCGCGGAACGCCGAGGGCGTCCCGATAAAGGCCAGGATCTCGGCGGTATTCCGCCGTACCTCAGGACTTCTGTGGGCGAGACGCCGCACAAGGCTCTCCACGTAGCCGACCTTCTCGAGTATGTCGGTGACGAAAGGCCGAAGTGACGGGATATCCTGCTGAAGCAGGTCTACCATTGCATCCTCACCGTCGGTCGCCATGACACGAAACACCTGGGTCAGCCGATCGCGGAGGGCGGGCTCGGCGTCTTTCATGTGATTCACTATCGCCTCTATGTCGCGCCGGCCGCGTTTGGACGCGAGGGCTTTTACGGCCTCACGTTGCAACTCGCCGCCGAGCTCGAGCGTATCCACGAGAATGTCGATGGAGCTCTTCAACGTCGAGGCGCCAAGTCCCTGAATGGCGGCGACCTTCACCGTCTCGATCTCATTCTCGTCGGTGACAATGCCCTTCAGCTGCTTTATGAGCTGCTCCCCGCCGTGTGCACCGAGCGCGCGGGCGGCCTCTCGACGGACACGCTCTACGGGATCCCGCAGCTTGTCGCTTGCCTGCGCGAGAGATCGCTTGTCGTTGAAGTCGGCCAGAGCCCACACGGCTGATATGCGCACATCGGGATCCGCATCCCCCACCGCCTCCCGAATCTGCTTAAGAAACCCGTCTTTCTCGGTAGCCGGCAGTGCCGAAATGAGCGCCGAGCGAACGCCGGCATCCGACGTCTCGAGCAGCGCACCCGCCCGCTTGTCGAACTCATCACCGGCAAAGCCCGCTAAGGTACGGGTGAACTCCCGCGCCTCCCCGTGGGGGAGAAGCGCCAGATTTTCGAGAACGAACTGAAGAACCGCGCCGTCACCGAACGCCCCGATTGCCTCAAGCGCACGGATCCGCACCTGATGGGGGTAAGCCTCGCGCCCCGCCTTGATGATGTCCATCAGGTCGGGCATGACGGCGGGGTACGGCATACGCGCCAGGGTCTCCACGAGCCGCGAAACGGCGGCGAACTGGGGATCGGTGAGGCAGTCGAAAAACGTATCGGAGAAGATGAGATGCGCTCGTGGCGGTACGTGCGAGAGAATACGTTCGGCATCGGCGGTGTCGAGCCGCCGGCGCGAGAGCTGACTCCGCATGAGCTCGAGTGAAGCGTCATCGCCACGCTTTTCGATCATAGAGAGCAGCGCCTCGAGGAGCTCGTCACGCGCCTCCGGCAGATCGTCGAGGTGGGCGAATCCCGCCTCGGCAACCGGAGCGACTAGAGAACGCGGGCCCTTTTTCGTGAGAAGCCGTGCGGCGATCAATAGCACCGGCGCTGATTCGGGTTTTCGGACTTGCTCGAGGAAACCCGTCACATTGACGTCGAAGGCGTTCTCGAGCAGGCGGGTCGTGCGGTCGAAGGCCTGGCGGTCGCCGAGATCCGCCGAGGCCAGCATCTGCGACAGCACCCCGCGTCGCTCGAGAAAACGCGCCGCCGGCAGGCGGAACTCGCGGCTCTTGTGAGCGAGGTAGGTCGTGGCGACGTTTTCGTCTTCCTTGGACTCGTCATGGAGCTGCTCGAGAACGTGGACCAGCTGCTGCGGGGCGAGATTGGAGGGATCGATCTCGTAGCGCTCGGGGAACTCCGCATCGATGCGCCGCCGCGCAGCCCGACGGACTTCGTAGGATGGGTCGTCGAGCAGTCGAGAGTAGAGGTGCTCGAAGAGTCCTTCCCGCTCGGATGGTTGAAACTCGTCGGCGATGACTTTTCGGACCACAGAGGCGGCATCATTCACGCACTCCCACACCGCACGCTCGGAAAGGGGATCATGGTCGTAGAGGAGGATCTTCACGGCGAAGTACCGAACCGGCCAGTCAGGGTCGCCGGTCATCTCTCTCACCTCGTCAACGCGATGAGAAAACATCTCGAAGGCGGCGTGCCCGCTGAACTCCTCTCCTCTGCCGGAGAGCGCGATGCTACGCAGGACAAGCAGGTCGCCGGTGTCGTCGAGGCGGGCAAAAAGACGGGGGCGAAGCTTCGGGCGCTCGAGAGCGACGAGGAAACAGGCAAACAGCCCGTTCTCCCACGAGTAATCGAGAACACGCCGAAAATCGGAGCTTCTGCGCTTTCGAAGCAGGCGATCTTGCCATAGCTCGTCGATCCCCGTTGCGGATATCACGTTCATGCTGTACTTGCGTGCCACCGACTCTATCAAAGCGGACCGGCGCAGCAGCTGTGCGTCGGAGTATTTCTGCCGCACCTGCAGCTCGGCCTGCTCCGGATCCTCGGCGGCGAGCCGCAGTCGGCGCATGAAATCCCGCCGCATCTTCGCGGTAAAGACGATCACGACAACGACCGCCGCGACGACTGCTGCCGCCGCTACATAGACCCATGTGGGCAATTCGTTCACAAAGCTCAGGATCTCTTGCATCCTCACGCTCCTTTCTTTCGTCCCTTGACGCTGAAGATTTCGATGGGTTCGTGCTTGCCCTTCACGCTCACCGGCTCGCGCTCCTCGAGGCGGAACTGCGAGCCAAGCAGCTCTCTTGTGGCCCTCGTGATAATGACTTCACCGGGACCGGCAATGCCTTCGAGGCGCGCTGCCACGTTGACCGTGTCACCGATGACGGAGTAGTCCATGCGCCGAGAGCTTCCCAGGTTGCCCGCAACAAGCTCGCCGGTGTGCATGCCGATGCCGACACGCAGCTTCGACGCGTCGCCACGAAAGAAGGTTCTGTCCTTCGAGGAGATGAGCTTTTGCATTTCGAGGGCGGAGGAGACGGCAAGTTCGGCGTCCTGCTCCCGAGACATCATCGGCACGCCCCAAGCCGCCATAATCGCATCGCCGATGAACTTATCGATGTATCCGCGGTGTTTCACGATGATTTCAACGGCCTGGCTGAAGTACTCGTTCAGAACCTCGATGATGTACTCCGGCGTCTTGTCCTCTGAAAACGTGGTGTAGCCGCGGATGTCGGCAAAGAGAATAGTGGCAATCTTCTTGTCCCCGCCGGGCTTGATGAGCTCGGGGTTCTCCATGAGATTCTCAACCACCTCGTTGGAGAGGTAGCGGGCGAACATGTCCTTCACGTAGCGCCGCTCCTCCACCGCCACGTTCATCTGCTTCTTGAGCTCCCGCTCCCTCGTCTGGTCGGCAAAGAGAAGAGTGATGCCCTCGTGGCGCCCCCGCTTGCCCCGCAGCGGCGAAATGTTGAGCGAATAGTCCATTTCATCGCCATCTTTCTTGTAGATGCCCTCGATGCCCACGACGAGCTCTCCAGTCTTCTCGCACTGCTCGATGCGATCGAATACTCGTTTGTGAAAGGCCTTCTTGAACAGGCGAGCGAAGGGCGAGCCTATATCACTCTCCGAGAGCTTGAGGCGCTCGGCGGCCGCCTCGTTGAAGTACTCGATGCGGCCATCGCGGCCGACGGTTATGAGCAGGTTCGTCATCGAAGAGAACACGTTCTCCTGATAGCGCTCGAGGGTCTCGATCTGCCGCAGCTGCTCCTTTACGTCCTCGAAGAGGCGCCGGTTGTCGAGCATACCGCTGGCGAGCTTCGTGAAGGAGTCCAGAAAATAGAACCGGTCCTTTCCGTAGAAACCGGGGACCTTCGAGTTGAGGACCAGCACACCGATGCGAGCATTGGGCGTGCTCAGAGGCAGGGCGATACCGCTTTGCATCTGCGCGTTGAGAAAGATGTCACCGAAAAACGGCTGCTCAATGTCGAGGACAACCAGAGACTCATCACTGTCCTCGAGGAACTCGACGAACTCCGCCTCAGCACCGATGGAGCGAGGCACCTGATACCGGCCGCGCTGGTAGTAGAGCTTGAGCTTGCCGCCCGTCTGCCCGGGGTCCTCGTAGAGATAGAGGCACGCGAGCTCGGATCCGGATATGTCGACCGCCTGTTCGACGAGTACCGACACCAGATCCTTGAATCCGAACTCCCGTGAAAGCCGCGAGCTCGCGCGGACGAGCTCGTCAAATACCTCTGCCTCGACGCCGGCTGCCGCTGCCATGCTCACTCCTCCTCGGCGCCCGATGAGGTGCCGAAGTAATAGCGTATCCCGATACCCCCGCCGAACTCCAGGCTGGTCTCCGGGAAGATGCCCACTCCCGGCGCTATCTCGAAAAACACGTCGAGAGGCGCGGTCTCGAACTCATAGGCTAGTCCCACCGGAATCCGAATACCGAGAAGGGGATCCTGACGAAGCGACATCATCCCTCCGACGCCGACATAGAGCGGCAGCTCTCCGGGGTCGACGGTAAACACGTCGTTGAAGTGCATGAGATAGTCGGCGTGGAAGTAGAACGAACCCTCGTCCACGAAGGACCATGCGGCGGCCGCATCAACAGCGGATGTGGGCCCGAGGCGGACTTTTGCCGAGAGACCGGTAGGCTCTCCAAGCAGTACGCCGATTCCGAAAACGTCCGCCTGCGCGGAGGCGGTGCCCAGCGATATCGAAGAAACGAGCAGGATGGCGATGAGGTGTCGTTTCATTTTTACCTCTCCGGTTTGTGAAGGTTGGAACAATTCAAGACCGCGCGGAGAACAAGCCCTGCACGCGATCGACGAACTCTTTCTTCGTGATGATAATGATATTGTCGTCGGCTTGCAGCACGTACCCCCCATGGGGGATCACGTGTTCCTCGCCGCGCGCCACAGACACGATTAGAGACGCTGACGGCAGCTTTACGTCCTCTATGCGATGTCCGTCTCCCGGGCTCCCGTGGTCGACGGTGAGCTCGAGAATTTCCACGCGACCGTCGGAGATGCTGTGGAGACTGCGCACCTTCCCGCGACGGATAATCTTGAGGATGGAGTTTACAACGGCGTTCTTGATGCTCACCGTTACGTCTATCCCGACGTTTGCGGCGATCTTGGCGTAGTTCAGCTTGTTGACCAGCACCACCGCACGGCGGATCCCGAGGTTCTTGCCGTAGACGGCGCTGACGATGTTGAGCTCCTGGTTATCGGTCGCCGAGATGATCAGATCGGAGTTCTGGAAGTGCTCCTCCTCGAAGATGCCCTCGTCGGTGATGTCGGCGTTTATGACGAGGACGTCGGGAAAGCGCTCGGAGATCTGTTTGGACTTTGCATAGTCCCGCTCGACCACCTTCACGCTGGGCTTTCCCCCACCGAACCCCCCGACAATCCGGCGCATCATTCGTTGTCCGCGCCCGGTCTGTCCCTTGGGAGGCGCAAAAAAATGGTCGAGGATGAGGCTGCCGATCTTGCCGCCTCCGAGCATGACGATGCGCTTGAGCTCTTGCTTTTGCTTGCCAAGATACTCGAACAGCCCCTCGAAGTTGCCCTCGGTCGCTACGATGTAGAGAAGATCACCCTCCTGGATGGACGTGTCTCCCGATGGAATTATGTAGTCGTTCTGGCGCACGATCACCGCGACGAGGAAGGAAAACTGGAAGTGCTGGTTAATCTCTTGGAGGGTCTTATCCTTGAAGTAGGAGGTCCGGTCGACGTTTATGTGGCGCATCTGAACGCCGGCACGTTCGAAGAGCATCACGTCGCTGGTGGCGCCGCGCTCGATACTGCGGAGAATTGCCTCCGCGGCTTCGATTTCCGGGTTTACGATCTGGTCAATGCCGAGGAAGCTCCGTCCCGCGGTGCCTGTGGCAGCGTAGTCGATGTTTCGCACCCTCGCGATGGTCTGAGGCAGGTCGAACTCAGTGGCCGCGAGGGCGCAGCAGATCATGTTGACCTCGTCGGAGTCGGTGACCGCTACCAGGAAATCGGCCTTCTCGGTGCCGGCCTGCTTGAGCATCTCCACGTTGTTCCCGATGCCGGTCAGCACCATGCAATCGAGGCGCTGCGAGGCATAGTTCGCGTGCGCGGTGTCCTTCTCAATCAGAACGACGTTGCGCTGCTCGGCGATGAGCTGTCGAGCAAGCTGGAATCCGACGGCACCCGCACCGACGATTACGACCTTCATGGAGGTTCTGTTATAGCAAGCGCCCCCGGCGCTGTCAAACCGCAAAGAGACCGCCCCCGCCGGCAACCCTCTGCGGCAGCCCCGATCTCGGGCGCTGGGTGCGCCGTGGTCGCGGGCCCCGACACCGTGTTAGTTTTTAAAGGGTATGAGCAACGCCGTACAGTTCGGTACCTGCAGCTGGAAGTTCCCGACCTGGGAAGGGCTCGTCTACTCCGCCGGTGACGGCATAAACTACCTCGAAGAGTACGCGAGCGTCTTCGATACCGTAGAAATCGACCAGTGGTTCTGGTCCCTCTTCGGCCGCGATACGGTGAGCCTGCCCAAACCGGAAACCGTTGCGGAATACCTCTCCTCCGTCCCTCAAGACTTCCGTTTCAGCATCAAGGCGCCAAACAGCATCACCCTGACCCACGTCTACAAACGGGCGCGCAAAGACGCCAACGCGCCGAACGCGCACTTTCTCTCACCGGAGCTCACATCCCGTTTTCTGTCGCTTATCGAACCGATGCGCGGGCAGACGAGCGTGGTGATGTTTCAGTTCGAGTACCTCAACAAGCAGAAGATGGAAGACTGTGCCGCCTTTCTGGCGCATCTGGAGGGATTCTTCGGGGCCCTGCCCGCAAGCTGGACCTACGCAGTCGAGCCGCGGAACCCACAGTACCTCGTGCGGGACTACTTCGACCTCCTGCGCCGGCACGAGATCTCTCATGTGTTCTGCCAGGGCTATTACATGCCGCCGGTGCAGGAGATCTACCCGCGGGTCGCGGATCTCCTCGCCTCCCCGGTGGTAATCCGTCTCATGGGACCCGATCGGGCGGCAATAGAGGAAAAGACCGGCAAGCGCTGGGATACCGCCGTCGACCCGAAGGACGAGGACCTCGCCGGGATTGCAGACGTCATCAACGACCTGCTTGCCCGGGGCCAACAGGTCATCGTCAACGTCAACAACCACTATGAGGGGTCGGCGCCGATTACGATTCGGAAGCTCCGGGAGATGATCTCCTAGCCCCCACCTACGAGCTCCGAAAGCCGAATCCAATCGCGGCCCCGGTACGGTCGGCCTTCCGGCGAGTCGAGAAACCGCCGGTTTAGATCCTCGAGGGTTTCGTTGAGCAGCGCCTGGTCGATCCTACCGTGCCGACCGAAGTACGCCGCCGCGGACTCGTTCGCGAGCCCCGTAAAGTTGAGATCGCACCAGGAGTCCATGTGCGTGGTGCCGGGGACGATGCGACCGAGCTCATCGTACTCGTGCAGTCGATAGGCCAACGGCAACCCGTGCGTGCGGCAGATGATCGGACGAGCGCTGTAGACGGTGCACTCGCCTTCGGGGCCAAGAAACCCGCATCGACGACGATCGGCCTCCGGGTTCTCAACGCGGCCGGCGGGTGTGCGATCGTGGCTGCGCCTCCCGGCAACCTCAGCGGGGGAGAGACCTTTGTCTTCCGCCGGTCCCCCGGAGCCGGCTCCTGAGGGGACTCCGGATTCGCAAACCGCCCGGCGAAGGGCCTCGAACTCTATCGGGAGCACTGCAATATCGTCACAGCAGTAGTAGCAGCCGCGTCGGCACTGGAGCTCGGCCGCGTAGGCCTCGAAGAGTTCCGCGGTTTCACCGGTCACGCGGGCGCGGAGGGCTTCGTACTCGGCGAAGGCGCCCCCGCTCGGCTGTCGGCTCACCCGGCCGTCTCCGATTGAGTGTTTCCGTCGGTACCCGAGGCCCGTGCATGATTCCGCGCGTCGGGCGCAGTTGCCCGCTCAGCCCGTTTTGCGTGAACGCTTCGCGAGAGGTTCTCGCAGATGCGCTGGTAGATGCGGTTGAACTTTTCCACCTTTCGGAGCTTGGCGCGGGCGTCAGTCGCCCATATGCTGTCGGGCGCCTGCTCTAGCACCGCGGCGAAGTACCGATACGACTTCTCGAAATGCCTGAGCGCTGAAACCGTGAGCGTCAGCAGATAGTAGTCGTAGGTCTTGAGCTCGGCAAGCTGTTTGCGGATGATGCGCGGGTCCTTACTGTAGAACTCGGTATAGCCTTTGCGATAAAAGTCGAAACCGAGCTTGTAGTAGGTGTACCCCGGATCGCGGGGGCGAGCAACGGCGCGCGCTGGGGCAGTGGCGCGGGCGACATCCGGCCTGGACGTCGCGCCGGCTCGGGGCGCGGCACTCGTGGCGTCGCGTTCCGGCCCCTCGGCGTCCCGGGTGGAGGCGCCCGTGGGCCCCTCAGCGTCTCCGGTGGAGGCGCCCGTGGGCACGTCCCGCATCCTCTCTGCGATGATCGCCATATAGGCCTCATTTACCCGCATCATGCGCAGCTCCGCCCGGCGCTTTTCACCGGGCGGTGCGAGGTCGGGATGTATCTTCTTGGCCACACGGTGATAGGCGGTTTTCAACTCTTCGAGGCCGGCGTCTCTCGCCACACCGAGGATGCGGTAATTCTGCGTGTTTGGCTGGTCGTGTGTCATGCGACGGGTGACATCGCCGTCACTCGGGAGGGCTGTCCTCGAGAATCGTGGAAATCTTCTCCCAGGCGGCTTCGCGATACTGCTGAAACGTTTCGGAGTTTTCGGGATCGTCGATATACGCCATGAGACCTTCCGCCTGACGGATCAGGAGGTCGTGTGCCTCAATCATGTCTGCGACAATGCTGCGATCGCTTGCGGAGACGACGTTCAGATCCACGAGACGCCGCAATGCGGCAACCGAGCTCTCATGGAGGGCGATGGACTCCTCGGCGAGGTCGCGTGCGGTGTTCTCACTGTAGCTCGAGCTCGCGTACCCGTCGGCCACTGTGGCAAGAACCACGTAGGAGGAGTAGAGGTTCGACGCACCGAGTGCGCCGACCGCGTAGAGGGCGGGGTCCTCATCCTGTGCGAACCCGGAGGTCGCGCCCGCGGCAACCATCAAGACCGCGGCGGAACATATCAGTACTCGACGTATGACCCGGCGTTTTCTCATCTCTGGGCAAACTCTATACCCCTTACAGATGAAGTTCAAGCGTATGATCGAGAATCCCCGGATACTCCGACGCCGCCTCTTCCACCGCGGCACGAGAGCCCATCACGCTGACGTGTACGCCTTCGAATCGCTCCGCAAGCCGCCCCGCGGCATCCCTCACCGCATCCTCGGAGACCGCGAGGAGCTCGTCTCGCTTCCACTGGCGCAGATCGTCGGATATGCCGTAGAGGCTTCGCTTGAGGCTCACGATCGACTTTTGCCCCGGCGACAGTGGCCGGGAGTCACGCCCGACTCCTGAGATGATCGCAAGCTCGAGGCTCGCCCGGTCGATCCCCTCCTCCGAAGTCTGCCGCAGGCCCCGGCCGAAGCGCTCGAGCGTCGCCGCGATATTGGGATCTCGGTAGGAGGCGAAGCTGAACACCCGTTCGAGCGCTCGGGTGCCCGCCATCGCGCCGTAGGCGCCGCCCTTCATGCGGATCTCCTCCCAGAGAAATCCGGTACGCAGCAGGTGAGCCAGTACCGACTCAGGGACATGGCCCGGCTCGCTGAGATGGGCCGCTTCGACACTGGCCCCGACGTAGTTCACCCCCGCGCTTACGAGGATCGACTCCCATCGCGGCAGCTCATCGGCCGCCGCGGCGGGGGCCGATGCTGCGGCCGGCTCCCCTGCGGCCTCCGTCAACTCCGCGCCGGCGCGGCGGATGCGCGCGACGAAGCCGCGTGTGTCTGCTGCGACCTGCCCAATGTCGCCCTCCTCCGCGGTGACCGAGAGCGTCATGGCGGCAGCGCCCACAAGGGCGGCGCGCAACTCCTCGAGCTGCGCGGTAACGGTTCCGGTATCCTCCTCGGCAAGCCTCTCGAGGAAGAGAAGCTGGCTCAGGCCCTTCCATCGCTCCTCTATGCGGGCCGTCCGCGAGAGGGCGCGAGCGCTGCGCAGCCCCACATAGGAATGACCGGTGGGAAGAACGGAGCTTCGAAAATCGTTTCTGAGCTCACGTACGACCGTGCCGAGTCGCTCCGCGTCGGCAAAGTTGGGCCGCAGCAGCACACCTTCGAGGAGCTTGAACGCCTCGGGAAGGGAACGGGGCAGCGCCTTCATGCGGACGAAGAGATAGCACCGGAGGTCGGACTCCTCGTCGACGCGGGTGCCCACATCGAGCTGTAGTGTCAGCCCGCCGGTGTGCGTCGCAAGCTCACGGGACAGGTCCTCGTAGCTCATGTTGGTAAGCCCGCACTCGGTTGCCGCGGCGCTGTAGAGCATGAGGTAATTATACAGGTGATCAGGAACTGCACGGAGGTCGAAGGCGAAATCAAGGTAAGCGACACCATTGGTAAAGAGCCGGTGCACGAGCATCGGCACGCCGTCGTCGGCCTCAGTGTGCTCGGCCGGAATTACATCAACCTCGCGCGGCAGTTCGTCGACGGTGAGAAACGGCACCTTTGCTATGTCCTCGGGTGCATCGGGCTCGCTCTGCAGGGCGAGCAGTCGCTCCTGCGCCTCGCGCACCGTCTCTCGTTCGGCCTCAGCCATGCGCTCGCCTTGCCGCGCGAGCTCCGCTTCCTCGGCCTCCCGTCGGTGCCGTGCCTCATCGGCATCGGGGATGACAATGAGGGTGCTGCGGTGCGGGTTTTCGAGGAGGTGTTCCTCGATGAGCGTCTCGAAGAAGCGCGGTTGGGTGTCCACCGCTCGGCGAAGGTCCTCGAACCATCGGGTAAACTCCAGCGTCTGCTCCGGAGCTTCACCGTGCAACCAGCCTCGAAGCGCCTTGCGCATGAGCCTCAGTCCGAAGGGCCCGCCGTGGATCTCCCGGTTGCGGAACTCCACCGAACGGAGAGCCGCGGTGACAAGCTCCGAGTCGATTCCGTCCCGCGTGAGGCGCCGCAGCTCGCCAAGGATGAGTTCTTCGATCTCGCCCACGCGCTCAGCCTCGGTTCCCCGCATGCCCACCGAGAATCCCATCTCGAGGAGCTCCGTCTCGATGCCGGTGGGGGCGGAGAGATCCTCCCCCAGTGGCGACTCCGAAATGACACGGTAAAGCGGCGAACCCGAATGCCCGAGAAGGATCTCCGTGAGGACCTCGACGGCAAGGGTCTGAAAGGAATCGGTGACCGGCGGGAGCAGCCAATTCAGCGTAACCGAAGACCGTGATTCCTCGTCCTCGGCGTCGACGGGATAGGTGCGCGTGAGGCGCACGGGCTCGCTCCAGCGCGGCTGGAAGGGGATAGTCACCCCCCCAGCGGGCCCGGGAGCACGGGAAGCCGAGGCGCCGGCGGAGGCCGCGGCCACAGCGTCGGACGCTGCGGACGCGGGGGTCGAAAACGCCGAGAGGAACTCATCCTCTATGAAGGTGAGATACCGTTCGGAATCGATATTTCCATAGAGGAAGATGCGGGCGTTGCTCGGGTGGTAATAGCGGCGGTGAAAGTCACGAAACTGCTCGTAGGTGAGATTCGGAATCTCGGCGGGATCACCGCCGGAGTCATACCCGTAGGGCGTGTCCGGGAGAAGCGAGCGCATCGACCACTCCCCGGCAATCGAGTCGTGGGAGGAGTAGTTTCCTTTCATTTCGTTGTAGACGATACCGGTGCGCTCGAGGTTGCCTTCCTCGTCGAATTGCACCCGGTGGCCCTCTTGAGAAAACATCTCCGGCTTCAGAAGCGGAAAGAACACCGCATCCCCGTAAACTTTCATGATGTTGAAAAGGTCGGTCTCGACGGGACTGCTTGCCGGGTAGACGGTTTTGTCCGGGAAGGTCATTGCGTTGAGAAAAGTATTCATGCTCCCGCGCATGAGCACGAGGAAGGGATCCTTCAGCGGGTAGCGCTCGGAGCCGCAGAGGACAGTGTGCTCGACGATATGAGCAACACCGGTTGAATCGGCCGGCGGCGTCTTGAAGATGAAGGCGAAGAGGTTCTCCGGATCGTCGTTGTGTACGTGGTACACCTCGCAGCCGGTTGCCTCATGGCGGAAGAGATGCCCCTCGGAGCGGTACTCCGGAAGGGCAGTTGTCGAAATCGGCCGAAAGCCGTGTGTCATAGTGTCGCTCATATATTATAAAAGGTTTCAGTGTTTGATTGGTGCAGGCACGCTCAGTCGCGCACCAAATCCTCGGGCCACTCGCCGACCCCGCCGAAGTTCGTCACGTCGCGGTAGCCGAGAGACAGCAGCACGTTACGCGCGAACTCGGAGCGGTTCCCGCTTCGGCAGTATAGGATGATGCGAGCATCTTTGTCGTCGGTCGGCGGATCGTCGAAGATGCGCTCGTGTGAGATGTTCTTGGCGGTTGGTATGTGGCCGAGGCGGTACTCATCGGGGGTGCGGACATCCACGAGGACAATATCCCGCGGCTGCTCGCGCACGAGGCGCACGAGCTCCGTACCCTTGAGCGAGCTGCTGTTGGATGAGTTTCTGAAAAGGCCCACGCAATCCTCCTTTGGTTCCGTCCTCATAGCGGCTTTCGGGGTCCGTCGCCGGCTCTCGGCGCCGGCTACCGGGGGCTGTCGCCGGTAACAAGCTCCTCGGGCCAGCTCGCCACACCCCCGAAGTTCACGACGTTCTCAAAACCCATGCGCTCAAGCGTCGCCTGCGCCCGGGACGCCCGAGCGCCGCTACGGCAGTATGTGACGATAAGCGCCTCTCGGTCCACCTCCGGCGGCCGCTCGCCGATCTGCCGGTGGTCGATATTGACCGCACCGGGAATGTGTCCGGAACGATACTCGGCCGGTGTTCGCACATCCACAACGATGAACTCGCGCCCGCCGGTCTCCACGAGCTCCACCAGATTGGCGGGAACCCGGTAGCGGGATATATCCTCCCTCGTCCCCGAGCCGTCGCCATCCGATCTCTGAGCGACCGCGCCCGCCCCAATCAAGAACACCGAGAGGATCACAAAAATACCGACTCGTCTGGTCATGTATTGCCTCCGTCGCAGCTAAAGGTCGCCAAGACGGGCCGCGGGGTCAACAGGCCGCGGGGTCAATAGCTCACCGCAGCAGATGGTCCACGAACTCCCAGGCGTTTCGAGAGGCCCGCTTCACGAACCTCGCAAAGTTGACGGATGCGGAGGTGTCGGCCTTGTCGGAGATTGTGCGAATGACGACGAACGGGACGTCATTCACCGTTGCCACCAGCCCCACACTCGCCCCCTCCATCTCCACCGCATCACCGCGGAGCTCCTCGCGAAGGTAGCGGTGCGAGTCGTCCTTTGAAGTAACTATGAAGCTGTCACCGGTGAGAACATGGCCCGCGTGCACCGAGCCGTTGCCCGGCTTGCAGCTCAACGCCCGCTCGACGAGGCCGCGGTCACCCTCGAGGATGCGGTAGGGGGTGTATGGAACCTCGCCAAGCTCGAATCCGAGCGCTCGGGCATCGAGGTCATACTGCATGCAGGTCCTCGCGACGATTGTATCGCCGATCTCGAGCTCCGGATTCAAGGCCCC
>JAAAOR010000004.1 GCA_009908735.1 Spirochaetota bacterium
AGGGGGACCGGTTCGGCCCCGTGCAGGTGCCCGACCCGGGGCCGGCGCGCTCGTGCGCCCCTGGGCCGGCGGCGCGCGGCGCTCGCCCTGCGGAGGACCGGCCTCCCGTCGTGCAGCTTCCTGGCGCTCGCGCTCCCGGCGCTCTGTCTCGCGCTTCTTTTTCGCTTCCTCGCGCACTGAGTATCCGGCCCGCGGCTCGTCCTGCTGGGGGCGTCGACGGGCAGTTGGCCTCGGTTGCTGCGACGGCTGAGCTTGCCCCGTATCTTCTGCGGGATCCGTGCGCTTTACCTCGGACCGACTCGCCTCGGAGCGCTGATCCTCGCGAGCGCTTGGCGGCTCTTGCTCGGTCCCCGTTGGCTGCGCATCCGGCTCCTGCTCCGGCTTTTCGGCCTTTGGAGACTTCTTACGCACAACGACCCGGACCCTCTTCTTATGATCCGCCTTGGCACTTTCGTCCGACGCTGCAGGTTCCGCGCCTTTCTTATGCTTTATGAGAGTAGATTTCTTTTTCTGCGTCTGGTCCTTGTCTTCTGCCATAGCCTACCTTTCTCTATTGATAACATCTTTACAGGAAAACATCAAAGGCACGAAAAGCCAGGCCCTAACGCCGCACCTATTCTTCTTCCCCTTCATCCTGCTCGATAACCTCGACATTCTCGGAAATGATCTGCCGCACCTCGGCGACATCTTCCGAGCTAAAACTTTCTAGCTTAGTGAGTTGCTCTTCACTCAGCTCGAGAAGATCGAGTACTTCCTCGATGTTGTTCGCCCGCAGCTTTTCTACCAGCTCCTGCGAGATATTGGGAAGCTCGGAGACAAAGGTGATCTCATCGGCCTCTTCTTCCTCTTCGTCTGCCGCTGCCTCTTCCACCACGGGCTCCGCTTCCGGCTCCGCCTCAGGCGCAGGCTCCGTTTCTGTTTCCGGCGCCTCGGCCGCCTCGGTATCCGGCTCTTCGGCGGGGGCCTCTTCGGCGGGAGCCTCTTCGGTGGGAGCTTCTTCGGCGCCAGGAACCTCTTCCTCAGCCGCTCCACGCTCATCCGCCTGTTCGGCTCCCTCTTCTTCGGCCGCGCGAGCCTCGGCAGCTTCTTCCTGCTCCTCGATGATCTCGACGCTCTCTGCAATCGTCCGCCGCAACTCTTTCACGTCGTTCTCGTCGAGACCGGTAAGGTTGTTCATTTCCTCTTCGCTCAAAGCGACAAGGTCTTCAATGTACTCTAGTCCGTTGCCCTTCAGAGCGGTCACGAGCGAGTTGGTGATACCGGGAAGCTCGGAAATGCGGGTGATTTCCTCCTCTTCCTCTTCCGGGCCTGCGCTTTCTCCGAAAAGCGCGCTTACCGCGCGCTTCGTCTCCGCGGCGATATCCATCTCGGCGAACTGCGCATCCGTCTTCACGTCGATGTTCCAATCCGCGAGACGATTCGCCAGACGCACGTTGAGGCCCTGCTTTCCGATTGCGAGGGAAAGCTGATTCTCGGGGACGACCGCGAGCACCTGCCGCTTCGCCTCATCGAGAATGACGACATGACTCACTTCGGCCGGGGAGAGGGCATTCTTGATGAAGGTCCGAGGGTCGTTCTCGTACTTGAGAATATCAACCTTCTCACCCTCGAGTTCCCGCACGATAGACTGAATGCGCACACCCCGCAGGCCCACACAGGCGCCGACGGGATCTACGTCCTCACGGTTGGAATACACCGCTATTTTCGTTCTGTATCCGGGCTCGCGGACAAGTTTAAAAATGGAGACGGTTTGATCGTATATCTCCGGCACTTCGAGCTCGAAGACTCGCTTGACGAACTCGGTGTGGCTTCTCGAGAGAATGATTTGGAGTCCGGTCGGCGTTTTGTTGACCTCGTAGATGAGGGCCTTGATCCGGTCGTTCGGCCGGTAAGTTTCGCGGGGCGACTGATAGCGCCTCGGCATGAGGCCCTCGGTTTTGCCGAGATCGACGAAAATATTGCCGTTTCGCTCACGCTGATAGTAGCCAATGATCATCTCTCCGACTTTGTCGCTGAACTCGGAGTACAGGGTATCCTTCTGGATCTCCCGCAGCGTCTGACGCGCCTTCTGCTTGGCGCTCTGCACCGCAACCCGATCGAACTCCTGCGGATTAATCTCGATCAGAAGCTCGTCCCCGACTTCGGCCTCTTCATCGTACTCTTTGGCCTCGACAAGCTCGATCTCGCTCACCGGGTCGTACACCTCGTCGACGATTTCCTTCTGTGCGAAGAGGGTAACCTCTCCGTCCTCGTCGGAGAACTGTACGACGGCATTATCAGAGTTTCCGAACTTCTTTTTGTATGCGGCGAGAAGAAACTCCTCGATCGTCCTCCGAATTAGGTCTTCGGAGATTCCGCGTTCCTGTACCAGGAGCCTGATCGCGTCACTCAATTCAGAAGCCATGGTTTCTACTCAACCTCCTGTGTATCATCCAGCTTCGCTTTCTGGATCGCACTGATTGCTATCGTATGCCCGGTACCGGCTCTGCTCAAGGTCACCGAATCACCGCTATATTCGGAGATTATCCCTCCGATCCATTGCCCGTCCGAAACCTGCAGCACTCGTGCCCCTTTTCCCACGAACACCGAGAACTCATGCGGCGACTTCAGCACACGATCGATTCCGGGGGAGCTCACCTCGAGGTTGATATCCTGCTCGTCTTCGATGATCTGTATCCGGGGCAGGATCGTCGTGTGCACGTCGGCGCAATCGTCGATGGTGATGCCCTCGGCACGGTGGAGCACCACGTGGACCGCATACCCGTCTTTCAGGCGCTTGGCCCGTAACTCTACAAGCTGGTAACCGAGGCCCTCTATGACCGGTTTCAACTCATCAGCGAGGCGCTGCTCAGCAGGGGTCATCTCAATTTCTTTCATTACTTACAAAAAGAGAGTCGCCGGACGACTCTCTCTCCACCACTCGGCTGCATTCACGTGTCATGGGAGTGTAGCAATACACAAGCGGGCGTGTCAATCGCGGACGATACCGGAAACATAACAACAGGATCAGTCGGCGGCAAGCGTGACCGCGTCGATTCGAACCGCGCCGGCGCTTCGCAGGACCCTGGCACATTCGTTCATGGTCGCTCCGGTGGTGAAAACGTCGTCGAGCAGCACCACGTGCCGAGGCAGCGTCGGAGTCCGGCCGAACCGTTGACACCCGAGGCGGGCTCGGTCACCTGCTCGCGCACCGAAGACATCACGACCGAGCTTGATCGCCCCTGCGAGGTTCCTGCTTCGCCCGTCGAAATCAAGTCGCTTCTGCTCTCGACCCCGTGTTCGCCTCAGCGCCTTAAGGACGGAGGTGCCGTGGCGCCGTCTAAGCTCTACGGCAAGGCGCGTGACCTGGTCGTATCCGCGGCGCCGCCGCCCGCGCGGGCTGGCTGGGACCGGCACCACAACCGCTTTCGGCGGTATGAACGCCACGAGATAGTCGCTGAGAAACGCCGCGAGCCGCAGCCGAGCGCCGAACTTGTACGCTACGATAAGTTGCTTTGCCACCCCGGAGTATGCGAACACGGACCTGTGGCAGTCGAAGTGCAGCTGCCGAGAACGGCAGCGCAGACACAGCTGGTGTTCAGAAACGAGCGGAACGCCGCAGACGGTACACCGAGGGCCGGCGAGGGGCTGCAATGTCGAGCTACAGCGAGCGCACACCGCTATGGTACCGTGAGCAGGCCCACCGCAGGCTGCGCAATGCTGGGGGAACACCGCGTCGAGCAGCGCGGAGGCGGCACCGGGCGGCGCTACACGTGTCTCGGCCCGAGGCCCGAAGATTTCTACCACGCGCTTCAAACCTCGATCCGACGGAAGCTTCATACCCTGTGATACGCCCGATTTCGGCCTGTTGCTTGTACTTGCCGTCACGACCAGGCGGCGGTACAGTATAGGCGTATGCCGGAGAAACACTACGACTTTATCATGGCTGGGGGGGGAGCCGCGGGACTAAGCCTTGCCTTTAATATGGTCTGTAGCCCGCTCAAACATAAACGGATACTCATCGTTGATCTGGACCAGAAGCAGAACAATGACCGCACCTGGTGTTTCTGGACCGCAGATGAACCGCCCTACCCCGAGATCATTTCCCGTAGCTGGCCCGCCTTCAATTTCTACGGAGAAGGATTCGAGGCCCGGCTCGACCTCGCCCCCTACGCCTACCACATGATCCGCGGCATCGACTTCTATCGCCACACGCGCTCGGTCCTCGAGGACATGCCCAACGTCGACTTCCTTACCGCCACCGTGGAGGAAGTTCGAGACGGACATGACCGCGCCGAGGTCAAAGTCGGGAACGCCGTCTATACCGCGGACTGGGTCTTCGACAGCCTGTTTCTGCCGGGAGAGTTTCGCCCCGACCGAGAGAACTACCACTACATTTGGCAGCACTTCACCGGTTGGACAATCCGCACGCCGGATCCGGTGTTCGATCCCAATGCCGCAACGCTGTTCGATTTTCGCGTTCCGCAGCACGGCGTTATGCGCTTCATGTACATACTCCCCACCAGCGCCACGGAGGCCCTGGTGGAGTACACCCTTTTCTCCTCCGAGTTGCTTTCCGACGAGGAATATGTCTCGGAGCTCGAGCGCTACGTCACCGGCATCCTCGGCGTCCATCACTACGACATCATCGAAGAGGAACGCGGGAAGATTCCGATGAGTGACCAGCCCTTCCCGCGACGCGGCGGGAATAGAATCATGTATACCGGGACGAAAGGCGGGCGTGTAAAAGCCTCGACCGGCTTCGCGTTCTTCCGCACCCAAAAAGATTCAAAGCGCATCGTGGAATCCCTTCTGACGCAAGGACATCCCTTTCATCGGAAAAACCCGCCGGCCCGTTATCGGCTCTTTGATTCCATGCTATTGCAGATTCTCTATCGACACGGGGAGCTCGCGAAAATCATTTTCACGCGTCTTTTCGAGCGAAACCCGGTAACGCGGATTCTTCGTTTTCTCGACGAGGAGGGCGACTGGGGCGAAAACCTCAGACTCATGGCAACGGTCCCTTGGTGGCCGTTCATCCGCGCCTGGATAAAGCTCAAAGTCTTCAGGAAGATTTGAGGCACCATGGCGACCACACTTCAATCACTTCTCGACGAGCTTACTCACCTCTCCCCCGTTGCGATGGTGATTGGTGGCGCATGGGTCTTCGTCATGATCCTCGTCCCCGTTGTCAGGTGGGTCCTCGGCACCGGAGCGGAACGCATCGGCATCTCCCTGGGCGTCCTGTTTCAAGCAACCCTTGTGGCGGTCATTCTCTTCGAATCGATCCATCCGCTGCGCGCAACCCTTGCGGTCATCGGCATACCTCTCTTTGGCTGGACAATCGAGTTCATCGGCTCTCGCACAGGCGTGCCCTTCGGAGACTATCACTACACCGACGTGCTGCAGCCGCAGATTCGCCACGTACCGATCATTATTCCACTTGCCTGGCTGATGATGATCCCGCCTGCTTGGTCGATCGGCAGACTACTGGCCGGCCCGGAGGCAGTGGTTCTTCCGGCCGTACTTGCCGGTCTGGCCTTCATGGCCTGGGATCTCTTTCTCGACCCCCAGATGGTATCCTGGGACTTCTGGCGGTGGCGGCGCGGCGGGGCCTATCTCGGCATACCATTACTCAACTTCGTGGGATGGTTCGCGGCCGGCACCGCCGTTTCGCTGCTGTTTTACAACCCCGGGATTCCCGCAGCAGCTCTCTTTCTCGTCTACGCGGTCACCTGGATCCTGGAGACTATTGGACAGCTCGTTTTCTGGCGCTTAATTTTCTCGGGCATCGTGGGCTCCCTTGCGATGGGGGGACTGATTCTCATCACACTCATGCAGTGACGGCGCCGCAGCAGCCTCGACTAGTCGGAATCCAGCTGTTTCTGCCAGCGGGAGATGAGCTCGAGCGCCTCGAGCGGGGTCGTCGCGTTGACATTCACCGATTGAAGCTCCCGTTCGATAAGCTCCGCCGGGTCGAAGAGACTGTTCTGGGCACCGGTCGCGGGGCCGGCCCTCGCCCCGCGCGTCGCGCCAGTGGCCAACTTCGCGGTAGCGGCGCCAGTGGGGTCGGTGGCGGAGGTCCCTCCGCCCGAGCCCACCGCAACGGATCCGTCACCTCCGGCGAGGATCCCCTCTAAGACGGCCTCGGCCCGCTCGAGCACCACCTCGGGCAAGCCCGCGAGGCGGGCCACGTGGATTCCGTAGGAGTTGTTGGACGGGCCCTCGGTTACCTTCTTCAAGAACACGATACGCCCCTCCTCCTCGACGATCCGCAGCGAGAGGTTTACCAGCCGCGCGTGATCGAGCGAGGTCAGCTCATGGTAGTGGGTGGCAAAGAGGGTCCGTGCCTGCAGGACATCGAGGATGTACTCGGTCACAGCCCGTGCAATTGCAAGGCCGTCGTTGGTGCTCGTCCCGCGTCCCACTTCGTCCATGATAATGAGGCTGTGCCGGGAGGCGTTTCTGAGAATGTTCGCGGTCTCATTCATCTCCACGAGAAAGGTTGACTCGCCACGTGCAAGGTTGTCGGATGCACCGACTCGACAGAATATTCGGTCGGTAAGGCCGATCTGAGCCTCTTCGGCGGGCACGAATCCGCCCGATTGGGCAAGAAGCACGATAAGGGCTGTTTGCCGAAGGAAGGTGGACTTTCCTGCCATGTTGGGACCTGTAATCAGAGCGAATCCCTTGGCGTCGCCGTCTAGCTCGAGCGAGTTCGGCACGAAGCTCCCCGGCGGCAAGTGGGCCTCCACCACGGGGTGCCGCCCGCCACGAATCGAAATGATATCCGACTCAGATACCCGCGGTCGTACGTAGCCGTTCCGTGTCGCAGCCCAGGCAAAGGAATGATAGCAGTCGATCGCCGCAATGGCATCACAGACCGCAAGCAGCCGCGAAATCTGCTCTTTCACCGTGGCACGGAGCTCAAGAAACAACCTGCGCTCGAGCTCGACGATCTGATCGGAGGCCGAGTTCAGCCGCGACTCCAGCTCGGCGAGCCGTTGGGTGCTGTAGCGCTCGGCGTTGACTAAAGACTGGCGCCGCACGAAGTGCGCCGGCACCTTTTCAACATGGGTCTTGGTCACCTCGAAGAAGTAGCCGAGTACCTTGTTGTACTTGATCTTCAGAGAGCCAATCCCGCTTTCCGCGCGCTCCTCATCGAGGTAGGCGTCGAGATAGGAACGACTGTTGGATAGGAGACCTTTGAGCTCATCGAGCTTCCCGTCATAGCCTTCCCGTATGACGTTGCCCTCACTAAGCAGAATGGACGGCGAATCGAGAAGGCCGCGCCTCAGTAGCTCCCCGAGCGCCGCCAGTTCGTCGCGATCCGCCGAAGACCCCGCTACCGACTCACTATCGAGCAATTCCGCGGGCACGAGCGCATCGAGCTCCAGCGCGGCATCGAGGGAGTTTCGAATGGCCACGAGGTCTTTCCCGTGCGCCTTATCGAGACCGACGCGGGCAACCAAGCGCTCGATGTCGAGTATCCGGCCGAGCCGATCTCTGAGGTTCGCCAGAAGCATCTGGCTGTGGTAGAGGGCCTCCACCCGGTCGTGCCGCGCCTCGATGGCGGTCCTGTCTTTTAGCGGGTTCAGCAGCCACTTCCTGAGTGTCCTCGCCCCCATGGCCGTGCGGGTGTAGTCAACGACCGAGAGCAGCGTGTAGCGCCGACCGCCCTCGGTCATGTTCTCGACGATCTCGAGGTTGCGCTGAGTTGCCTCATCGAGAACCACATGCTCGCTGTCCCGATACGGGGAGACCCCCCGAATATGCGGGATGAGGCTGCGGGCCGTGTCCTCCACATAGTCGAGGAGCACGCCGACGGGTACGAGCTCCTCGCTCTCGTCGTCAATGCCGAATCCTTTTAGATTGGCGACCCCGAGCAGCTCAACGAGACGTTCCCTGCCTGCCTGCAGGTCAAAACTCCAGTCCGGAAATCTGTTGAGGACGAGACCACCGCGCTCCTCGAGCGTCGTTGCGAGATCCGGATGCTCCTCGAAAAGGGTCTCCTGCACGAGAACTTCCCGCGGCTGCAGGCGGGCGAGCTCCTGCCGCAACCGCTCCCGGCCGCGCTCGAGCGGAAAGAGCGTCGTCTCGAACTCGCCGGTGGAGAGGTCGATGTAGGCTTCGGTCAGATAACCGCGCGAGGCGGCAATTGCGACGAGGAAGTTGTTGCGGCCGGCTTCGAGGTAGTCCTCTTCGGTCACCGTGCCCGGCGTAATGATCTCGGTCACCTCGCGATCGGCGAGCCCCTTTCCCGACTCGGGAATGCGGGTTTGCTCGCAGATCGCTACTTTTTTACCGGCCTGTATGAGTCGCGCGATGTAGCCGTGGGAGGCGTGGTAGGGAATGCCGCACATCGGCACCCCGTTCCGTTGGGTAAGCGTCAGCCCGAGCAGACGGGACACCTCCTCGGCGTCCCCCTTGAACATCTCGTAGAAGTCACCGAGCCGGAAGAACAGGACCGCATCGCGGTGATCGCGCTTCATGCGCGCGTACTGCTGCATCATCGGCGTGGAATCCGACATCACGTTGAAGTATGCAGGCGAGGCCTGCGTCAGCTTCCGGACCGACGAAGACGCTCGAGAACGAGATCACTGATATCAACGGTCGGACTCCACCACTGCAGACCGTCCTGATCGGTGCGGATAACCACGGTGTAGCCTTCGCTCTCGGCAACGTACTCGATGGCCTGTTGCAGGCGACTTAAGAAATCATCGGAGACCAGGTTTTCCTGACGCTGCTGCAGCTGGGATCGCCGCCGCCGCGTGAGGTCCTCCACGTAGCTTCGTTGACGGCTGACGCGGGATTCGAGCTGCTCGATTCGTGACTCGTTCCCCTGGTCCTCCGCGCGCGCGAGGTCGTCCCGAAGGCTCTCGAGCTCTTCAACCTCGCGATCGATTTCAGCCTGGTAGCGCTGCCGCAGCTCCTCGAGCTCCCGCACTGACTGAGAATCGCGGTAAAAGGAATTGTAAACCCTGGAGATATCGATAATTCCCACCGTCGTCAGCTGCTCCGCGCCGAGAGCACTGGAAAAGACCAAGAGGAATCCGGCCGCAAGTATCCTTACACGTTTCATCTTATTTCCTCATCTTCCTAAGAACAACTCGGTCAAAACAACTCGGTCCCTATCGAAAACACGAATTCCATGCCCCGACCCTGCTTGTTATCCGGGTTGAACAGGCCTCCCGTCTGCCAGACGATGTCGCCGTCCTCGATGACAAAGCGTCGCGCAAGGTAGATGCGAATCGGAAACTGCGGGATCGTGAATCGGAACCCGGTGCCAAAACTGAACAGCATATTTTCCACGCCGAGTTCTCCCAAATCATCACGATCCTGCCAGAGCGCCGCCGCATCGAAGAACTGGTCCCACCAAATAACCTGCTCGGCCAGCGGCATCCGGAACTCCAGCCAATTGTACCACAAGGCCTCGCCGTCTACGCGTCGATTCCACCCGCGGGCGTTGAACATGCCGTCTATGAAAAGCAGGTTCGAGGTCGTGGCAACCGGCTGCGGCCTGTCGCGGTATTCCTCGGGGACCCAGAGCTGCGGGAAAATGAAGGAAATCTCGGAGTTCAGCCCCAGAACCATCTTCCAGTTCCAGTTGGAGAACACCGGAAAGTCCCACAGCGTCTGGTAGAACTGCCCTTTGCTATCGGTTCGGATAAAGTGCCGCACGCCGAACAGAGGTCCGCCGGTGAAGGTTGCGCGCTGGCTCAGGTAATAGCCCGAAGAGGGGCTGATTACAAGGTCCCGAGTATCAAGAGAGCTGTTTGCCGACCAGCTGTTTACGAACTGCCAGCGCTCGAAGTTATCACGCACTTCCGGATCGAAAGGACGATAGAGGCTCTGGTCGTAGGTGATGTAGTCGAGGGAGGTTCGAAGGCCCGTCCCGACGCTCACGCGTCCGAGTTGCGTTGGGAAGCGGTAGCCGGTGTTCGCCCCGAGGCTCATGCTCCACTCGGTGTACTGCATGAGGTATTCCTGGGGAATAGCGGCGGTGACGCCTCCGGCGTACTCGTAGTCGGTGACGAGGTCGTTGTCGTTTATATCGCTCGAGCTCGGAGTGCCCGGGAAGTAGTCACCCGCCTCGTAGTCCGTACTGTTGTAGGTCGTATCCTCGCTGAATACATACTCGCCGGTGTAGGGGTCCGGCACCGCATCCTCGTCCTCCTCGTCGAAGCGGGGAGAGAGGAGGTCCTGCCGAACGTTGCGGTTGAGGGTGCGGCTCACGGTGAAGTCCAACCCGCCGGACCACTGCTCGCCGAAGAGCCACGGCTCGCGGAAGTTAAAGGAGACACGCTGGTCGATCGGCGAGAAGGTACCCTGCACACCGATATTCTGCCCGCGGCCGAGAAAGTTCCGGTCCTGCCAGCTGACCTGGGCGGAGACAGGAAACTCAGTGCCGCCGCCGAAGGCCACGCCGAAGCGGATGTCGGCGGTATTGCCCTCCTCGACGTTGACGATGAGATCCATCAGCCCCTCAGCGCTTCCCTGAGGCGTTTCCGGGGTGATGTTCGAGAAGTACTGCAGGTTTGCAAGGTTTCGGATACCGCGCCGGATGCGCGTAGCGCTGAAGACATCGCCGACTTCGAGAGGCAACTCGCGTGTTATGACGTAGTCCTTCGTCTTGTCGTTCCCCCGAATGATGATGTTCTCGATGTGAGCACGGCCGCGCTCGACGATCTGGACCTCGTAGCTAATGACGTTATTGTCCTCGTCACGGATCTCGTTGCGGTTTATCGTGTTGAAGATATAGCCGTTCTGGTAGTAACGGTCGGCGACCGATTGAAAGTCGGCCTGGAACTGATTGAGGTCGAGGTCTTCACCCGGCTCGAGGCTGATCTCTTCGCGAAGCTCCTCGTCGGTGAAGATGGCGTTCCCCTCGAAGGAAACTCCGCCGAAGGTGTACTGCTCCCCCTCTTCGACAAAGATGGTGAGCGTGAGGTAGACCTGCTCTTCATCCTCATCCCGCTCGAACTCGCGGTTCACCTCCACTACTTCGGCGTCCACGAACCCCCGCTCGCGGTAGTAGCGCTCGATTCTGTTTCGATCCTGCTCCAGCTGAGACTCCTGAAAGCGCCCACGGTTAAACAGCGACTGTTCCTTGCTCTGCATCGTGCCGCGGAGCGTACTGTCCGAGGCAAAGGTGTTACCGGAGAAGCGGATTTCGCGGATGGTTACCTGGTTTCCCTCGTCGATGGAGAACTCGAGGTCTACGAGGTTGGCGTCTTCCACCGGAACCGTCTCTCCCGAGACCTCTACGTCGGGATAACCACGTTCCAGGTAAACGCCTCTAATCGCCTCTTCGTCAGCGCGAATCTTGGCGCCGGTCACGAAGTCACCCTCGGTCAACACGACGGCGTCGCGAAGGGGACGATCGCGGACGTTGCGATTGCCGCGGAATATAACCTCCCGGACCGTCGGACGCTCCTCCACGGTAAACTTGATGATGACTCCGTCTCTGTCGCCAGGCGGGCGCACGGCTTCGGGCACCACACGCTCGAAGTAGTCGAGGGCATAGAGACGACGTTGGAGGTCGAGAAACCGGGCTTCGGAGAACTCCTCCCCAATATACGGTTCGGTGATTCCCCTGAGCTCGTTTTCGGAGACGGTGTCGAGCCCCGCGAAGGTCACATCGACTACCGTCTCGTCCTGATACCAATCGTCGCCGTCTTGTGCGGGGGCGTCTTGTGCAATTGCCGGCACTGCGCTCAGCACCAACAAAATAGCGACTATCCACCCGAGATTTCGCATGCCAGATCCCAATACGTACTCCAGTACCGTGTTTCTCCGCGAAGTCTATCACCGCCGGCCGTGCCTATCAGTAGGAAAACTCCCAAGAGAACTCGATTTGATTGTCTGTGACGAACAGTGTCTCGGGATTGCTCGGGAAAAAGCGCCACTGCAGAAGAAAGAGCGGCGTCTGCCACTCGAGTCCGAGTTCCGCTTCGAACTCTACGGACCCCTCACCTTCGGGGACCGGTTCGAAGGGGCTGCGCGAGCGCATGCTGAATAGCAGCTCCATGAACAGCTCGGGACCCAGGTACTTCCCCAAGAACACCGCCGTGTTTTCAAAGTACTGTCCAAGAGAAGGAGAGGTGTTGTCAAGAGGGTACTCCGGTTGCGGCAGGGAGCCGAGCACCAGATTCTGGAACAGTTGCGTCCGCACGCTAAAGAGATCCAGACCCAGTGCGTCGCGCACAGAACGCTCGAAGCGATTGATAACACCAAACTGAGTCACGAGATCGCTTGTCAGCAAGACGGCCTGGGAGAAGTCGACGTCGTCCTGTCCCTCCTGGTTCAGCAGGTTCCCCCCGAGCAATGCGATAAGCTCGGTGTCGGTCAGCGGCGGGCTCGACTCGAAGCGCGGCGTGAAGGAGCTCAGCCTTTCCTCGTCCACGATAAGAAACACTCGCACCGGACCCTGCGCAGAGATTTCCCGGATTTCCGCTCGAACGGCGAGACGGGGATCGAAATCGTCCTCATCCTCGTTGAAGATGATACGGCCCTCGCGGATATAAAAGCTGCGGTCGAAGTAGTAGATTTCGCCGGCCTGTACATTCATCCGACCGCGCAGGGAGAAGCTTCCGGTGTCGCTTGCATAGGTCAGGCGGACCTCTTCGCCTCGCTCTGCAAGAGCCCGAAGCACCGGGAACTCCTGATTCGGCCACAGGAACTCCGTGGGCCCGGCAGTTTCGAAGCTTAGATCCACGGTAGTAACGTTTCGCCGCCTCTTCTCCGGACGCTCCACCTGCTCCGCAAGGGTCAGGGAGGTTTGGTCAACGAGAATACTTCCGGAGACATCCACCCGTCCGCGGGCACCCTGTATCTTGAGATCGCCGCGCCCGTAACCATCCACGAAGAGACCGCCGAAGTTGTATGATACGCGTACTCCGGGCTCATCAGGTATCTCTATGCGCAGCCGGAACTCCTCAGGCGCCCAGCGGTTGAGGATGAGCGTGCCCGCGAGTATCCCGCTGCCCTCTCCTACCGGCACGCGGAAGCGGTTAATTTCTACGATCTTCTCCTGGAAAACTACGAAGGTGTCCGCCGGTCCGATCCTCTCAGCGATAAAATCGATCCTGCTCTCCACACCGTTCGCCTCGAGCGTGCCGAAGAAATCGGGGTCGTTTACCGGACCAACAACACGGATAGCACCGGAAAACCTGCCTCCGTTTAGGCTGATGGTTTCGCCTTCCACCGGTGTTCCCAGCTCGCGGATGTCGAGGAAAATGTTCGTCACGTTCGCTTCGATTTCTCCGGCGGTAAGAACGCCCGCGGCCAGGAAGCGGATCGGCAGCGGATCCGTTACCTCAACACGAAACTCTCCACCGGTGGCGACCCGCGCGGCG
>JAAAOR010000160.1 GCA_009908735.1 Spirochaetota bacterium
GAGATCCCATCGCCCGCCACTTTCGCCACTGCGGGCTGCTCCACCACGTCCGCACCCCCGGCTCCGCGCCGCGTACCCGTGCGAACCGGCTCTTCGCCGTGAACTACGTCGACCGCCTGCTTCGCCATCGCCTCCGCGAGCACACCCGAGAGACCATCGCAGGCGGGCGCCACGCCGCGCTACAGATGCACCGCGCGTGGTGCTTCGCCTGGGACCACAACAGCCGACGGGCGTGGCGGGTGCGAAAGCCGCAGCACGGGGTACACGCCTCCCAAGCGGCGGCAGCGGGCGCGACGGTGAAGCGCCTCACAGCCCCCTTCTTTCGCCGCCGCATTCGCCCGGTGCATGCGCAGGTGGTGCCCGAGACGCTGCGGCGGGTATGGATGTGTGAGCTTCCCACCCCGCCGGTTCGCTGGCGTCGCGGGCAGCGGGGGTCGAGTGTGGTGGTGCCCGCCTACGCGGTGGCCGATTTGGCAGAGGCGTGCCAACACGCTTCTTGATACTTTAAAAGCCACGGCGTCCCCGCCAGTTGTGGCGAGTAAACCGCGGCTCATAAAGCTTCGCGAAAAAGTTTCCGACCAGGACCCGGATCAGCCGTCCTGCTGGGCCTGCTGTTCTTGAGCTTCGCTCTGGTCTTGCTTTAGGCGCTCGAGGTAGCGGAGAATCTGGGTGTTGCCAAGGCGACGCAGCTCGGCTTGTCGACGTGCTGCCTCACGCTCCTGAAGGATACCCCACACCTGTTCGTTGTCGATATCGCCTTGCAAATCAAGGGTAGCCAGGTCGTAGGTCAACGTAATGTCCTTGAAGTATCCGATGAAGTCTCCGCCCTGCATTTCCGCATCACGATAGATTCGGATGCCGATGAGCTTGCGCATCGGCTGCAGGTTCGGGTAAAGCGGGAACGTGCGCAACTCCCGATCACGGACCTCGGTGATATAATTCGGATTTTCCCACTCCAGCCGTCGCCAGCCTTCAAAGTTAAGGTACCCGAGGAAAATCTCGTGGGTCTCGTTGTTCTGATCCTGCAGAATTACACTTACCCCGTGGGGGAAGTTTAGCCCGTGGACGTTCATGGACAGCGACTTCAGGGTGCCCACGTTCGTGACGACGCCCCTATTCAGGTATTTGTCGCCACTTCCCTGCTGATCCTGTGGCGTTACGAGTGTTCCGTCGTCCTGAACCTCCGTCGGATCGGCATAGGCCGGAATCTCGAAGGGCGGCTGAACCATGGCCCAACCGTTGTACGGTGCTTCCGGGAAAAACACCCGTACGCCCATTACCGCCTCACCCGCGAACTGATTGGCGTCGTCTCGAACGAACGCCTGTCTGACCGTCGAGTTTCGCAGCGTTTCGGTGAACCTGGACGAGGACGCAAGTTCCACTTCCCATTGCTCAATAGCGAGCGAGGTCTTCATCTGCGTCTTCTCTTCATCGGAGAAGACGGTGCTTGCCTGGTCACTGAAATCAAGAAGCGTGTCCCGGTCGTTCACCGGCGCTTCGGCAGGATAGTCAGCAATCAACTCCGAAAAGTTGATCAGCGTCTGCTGCTCGGCAAACACCGGTACGGTAAAGCACATGAGGACCACAACAATTAGCATCAAGGACCGTTTCATTCCCAGCTCCTTTTCTTCGGTTTGACGCGAGGTCATCTACGTTAACCCAATTATACGAAAGCAAAAGAGTTTGTCAACTTTTTTGTGAATTACACCTATGCCTCATTTTGGCGATATTGCTGCTCGAAATACGGTTCATTCGGTAATTGCCCCTCTACGGTGATCACGACCTCCTCGAGCGACCGGAAATTGAACTCTAAAGATCGCCGGAGCACTGAGACGGATTGGACGAAATCAAGACGAAGCGATTCGTCACCAAATAGAGCCTCACGACTCAGATCCACGTAGAGCACGTTCTCCCGCAGCATAAACAGTCTGATTGCCGTATCTTTTGGAAGCACGCGTGAGCGATAGAGTGATGTTGGTCCGAGAATCACTTCCTCAGCAAGAGCCTCCATGTCCCGCTCGAGCTCGCTGAAGTTCGTCACGACCCGCCGTTCACCCGATATATCGTCGGTGATGTTCCCTGGGAAAAAGAGCACGCGCTCACTGTTTTTCGCGTGCAGCGTGAGGTAAAAGACCAGAGAAATGACGAAGGTCGCAAGCAGCATGGCCACGGCAATGAAAAGTGGTTTTTCTGCTGCGTACAATCGTTTGGCTCTCTGCATCCAGTGCTCGCAATCTAGTTCTTGAGATTTACTTCTCGCGATCTACTCTTCGAAGCTCGTTATAAACGTCGAGATGCCATTATACATGCCGAGCGCTAGCTTATTCAAGTAATCGCTGTCCCGTAATCGCATGAACTCATCCGGATTGGTCACGAAACCGAGCTCGACGAGGACTGACGGCATCTTGGCATTCCTCACAACGTACCAAGACTCCTCCTTTATGCCGCGATTAGTCGAGACCGAACCGACCTGAGCATTGAGGGAATCCACGATGTTTTGCGCCAGCAACACGCTCTCTATGGTGAACTCTTCCTCGCGGATGGTGTTCAGAATATTTAACACGTCTGGGTCGTCTATGCCTGCTGTGCGGGCATCTATGAGATTCCGCCGACGGTATTCCGGCGGCAGATACCAGACCTCGAAACCGGTTGCATTACTATTGAGTGACGCATTTGCGTGAATAGAGAGATAGATGATGGCCTCGTTCTTTGCTACTTCCACCTCGTTTGCAAGGGCCGTGCGTTCCTCCAGGGTCAGATAGACGTCTTCGTTGCGGGAGAGCATAACTTCTTTTTCCGGGTAGCGCTGCGCCAACATCTCGCGCAGCCGCCGGGAGGCGTCGAGAACGATGTCTTTTTCGTATACCTCAATCACGCGACCGTCTATCCGATGGCGGCCGATTGTTCCCGGATCCTTGCCGCCGTGACCGGGGTCGATGTAAATCGCGGTAACGTATCGCTCGTCACCCGCCCGCTCCGGCGGAGCGAAGACGGTCTCCAGCCTCGATGCCGCTTCCTCGCTGAAGTAGAGGCCACCGTCCTGCATGCTGACCTCCCCGATGAAGAGGTTCTCTGTGCTATTGAGCACCCCGGAACGACGTCCGGGGGCGAAGCTCACGATCGTAGTCCCGCGCGAAAGTGTGCCCTGATCCCGATACGCGTCCCACGCGAGGCGGGCCCCGGTTCTGTCAAGAAGCTGCGACAGGGGCACGGAATCCGCCCCCGACAGCAACGGAGCTGAGAGGATCGCTATCAGCAGGATCAGAATACACTTCATGTTCATCGGCTCCCTCCATTTATAGTATCGAGATAGAACAAGGCGCCCTGTAGCCCTCCCTTGAGCAACGCGTGCCAGAAGCTGCGACCGTGAGCAGGCTCCCTGCCGCGAGCGGGCCTGGCGCCGGATAGCTCCTCCAACATCGAGAGGCTCTGCGCGATAGTACGGTAGTTCCAATCGCGACATCGCTCGGCCGCGATCTGCGGCAGTGGACGGTAGGCCGTGCAACCGTGGCCCGGCATGGAGTCAGGCATGGCGTCGAGCGCCGCTCGATTCGCGCTCACCTCAAGCTTGAAGCCTTCCGGCATCTCGGGGGCGGACAAAAACGCGTGAGTCGTTTTCTCATCCGCAACGAGGCGAAATACCATGCGTGAAACCGCCTCTTCGGCCGCACCGATAGCCTCATCGCGTGCGGGCGCAGCAGAGATAACGTTTGCCGCCTTCTCCGTGTTATTCCGCGGGAACACCACCTCGTCCCCGGGGGCGCAACGCTCGAAAACTTTCTCGATGCGCCCACCAGCGCGCGCCGCCTCGAGTCCGATGACCTCGCTGACGCGACCCGGTATGGACACCGAGGCCCGCTCGGCGGAGGTCCATCGGCGGCGTGGCGAAAGATCACCGGGGTCGAGGCCGAGCGAAATCCGCATGCCGGCCTCCGTAAGTGGAACGCCGCTCGCGTACGGATAGGTCCACCCGGACATGTAGCCCCCGGAAAGCCGCGCGGCCACCTCCCCAACCACCGCCCCCCGGTCTGTGAGAAAAATATCACCCTTCGCCGCCCCGTTTCGAATGCCGAGGGCCCGCGCGGCGAGAGACAGGACCGCGACAAGCTGACTCTGCTCGCGCTCGCCGTACTCCGTGGGCATGGTGTGGCCAATCTCGATGAAGTACGGCGGAAACCGGATGTGGCGGTCAGCGATCCCACATACATGCATCACGCCGTCGACCACGAGAGCATCGATGCTGAACTCAGGCCCTACGATGAATTCCTCGATAATGACCCGTCCGGAGCGCGAGAACCTGAGCGCGCCGGCCACCGCGTCTCTCAGCTCTCGCGCTTGCTCGACCCGGCGCACGCCCCGGGCTCCCATGCTATCAACCGGTTTTACGACCACAGGTAGCGCCGGTATCCGGACGGCATCGAGATCCCCGGGGTGAGAAACCTCGCAGAACTGCGGCGAGGGAACTCCGGCCTCCGCGAGTACGCGGCGCATGCGAACCTTGTCGGTTGCGTTGAGAGCAGCCTCGTAGGATGTCCCGGGGAGTCGGAGGGCTTCAGCCACGTAGGACACCGATGTCGAGAAATCAGTACCCGCGGTAAAAACCCCGTGCAGGTTCCCCTCATCGTAATAGCCTCGCGCAAGCGCAAGGAGAGCGTCGATATCCTTGAGGTCGACCACGTGAAACGCGTCGGCAAGCTCCCGTCCGAGCGCCTCGGGGTTACCGTCCGCCACCACGAGATACCACCCGTTTCGCCGTGCCGCCTCCAGCGCAGGTAGCTGCATCACCCCGGCGCCGAGGACGAGTATTGTGTGCTTACTCATTACTCCTCTTCCACTTTACTGTTCGCATTCCGTTTTACTGCGTAGACCTCGAAAGTGTCACCAAGTCGCAGGGTGCGGCTGAGCGCGAGCAGCATCCGCCATACCGGTCCTCCGTCGCGGAGGCGGGATGCGCCGGGGAATCGCTCCGGGTGGTGCCCCGTCACGCGCATCCTTGACACGACGAATCCGTGCGCTCTCAGCACGCGTCGCGCCGTGCGTGGCGACCACACCGTGAAATGATCAGGAGGGCTCCTTCTCAGAAAGTCGCGGAGACTACGGCATCCCGAAACGCCCTTCGCATTCGGGGTCGAGAAGGCGAACACGCCCCCGGGTTCGAGAAGCCGTGACACGGCGGACAGGGTAGCCTGGAGATCGGGGAGATGCTCGATGACGTACCACATGGTCACCACCGAAGCTCTCCCGTCCTCGAGCTCCGCCGGCCGGTCTGTGGAGGAGGCAAGCTTTTCCAAGGTCATGCAAAAGGCGGCAAACCCAAGCTCCGAAACCACGTAGGACACCGCAGCCTCGCTCACATCAACCCCCACCGGCTCGTAGCCGTGCTCGGCAGCAGCAGAGAGGAAGGGGCCGTAAGCACATCCGAGGTCGATGAGACGCGGAGGCCGGGCGGTCTTGGTTGTCGCGGCCCGGCTCGAAACCGCGTTCTCCTGCAATCGAGAGCTGCTCGATCGTGCTCCGCAGAACCGTGAGATCGCGCGCGCGACTTCCTCGATCCGTTGGTGTCCCATGCTCCTGATGTGAGGGGCGTCCTCGAGGTACGTCCTTCCGTACTGCCGGCGATACTCCTCGAAGAAGTAGTCCTCCGGGTACTCGCGCTGCACCTCGAAGCTTCGCAAGTAGATCATGCCGCAGTCAGCACATCGGACGTAGGTTCGATGCGGGAAACGGGCGACGATCCTGCCCTCCGACGCGCTGCAGGCGGGACAGTCATGTACCATCGGGAGATTGAGTGAAGAAATCAGCGACGAGAGGGAAACCGAGCCGGCGCCTGCGAGCCTCTCCCGCACCCGGCCCGCCCCGCCACCCGAGCGCATTCGACGATCGAGCAACCGAGCAAGGCGGCGCGGTGGAATCCGGCCGACGGCGACGCTCCGAAAGCCCGCTTTTCGTGCAAGGCGCTGGTGATACCGGCTCGCGTTCACGAGCAAGACCTCCGCTCCGGCCCATGCAGCTTCGAACGCGGTCAGCCCAAAGGAGGTCACCACCGTTTCGTATCCCGGCAGGGTCTCACTCAGATCTACAGGCCCGCGAATGACCCGAACCTCGATGCCGAGGGCTCCACCGCGTTTCGGCGTCGTGGACGAGAGCTGGGGAAGGAGGACATCGATGTCCGAACCGGCGTAGCGCCCCGTGGACCGAATCGCCGTCACTACCCGCTCCGTGATTCCTCGTGGGTCGTCACCGCCGAATGTTACGAGGACTCTCCGCTGCGCGGACGCATCGTCCGCCTCCGGTCCACCATCGGAGTGCGCGCCAAGGGCTGGAAGCTCGAGAAGGCGCAGGTCACGGACGTTTGCCGGCGCCTGGACGAGCCGAGGCAGCACATCCACCAGGTAGTCGCAGCGCTGCCTACCCGATCCGGCCGCGTCGAGCGCGACGACGAATCCCGCTTGTCGCAACGGCGAGAGCTCATCGCGCGTGACGAATCGCCGGTCCACGAGGAAAAAGCGCCGCCGGTCGGTGCCGTCCCCGGGCAGGTCCGCCAGGAGGCGATGTTCCACCCCTCGGGCCGCCGCTATGGCCCGCAACGCCTCGCGTCGGTCGGGGTCGAGGTGTCGCGGCAAGTAAATGAACGCACGATCGCCGAGCTCTGCCGTAAGCGACGCCGCACGGGAAAAATGACCGAGACCGTGTCCTCGTCTGTACTCGGGAAGCAGAATAACGGGGGGGCTCATGCGCTATGTCTGCGGGACCTCTGTTCTTCGCGGGCCGAGTGAGAGAGGTGAGACACGAGGGTTTCGATATCAATGGGAACGCCCGCGTAGAGTTCGCCGAAGATTTCCTTCAGTCGCGTGTAATCCGACGGGGTGTCCAGCGTAACCGATGCGCCACTGCATTGCCATGACGCACGCACCTGCTCGATTCGCAGGCGGAAACGTCCGGGGCGGCGGTACAGAAAGGGCGTCACGTGCTCCCGCTCGTAGGGATCACGTGTCTCGCGTGCTGCCTCCATTAGGGCCGCCGCACGTACCACCTCCACCCCGGTCCCCAGGGGGCCGCCGGTGAGTGCGGTGTAATCGCTATCGCTTTCGGCGTGAGCCTCCAGTGTCGACCGCGTGACGGCGGCGGACACCAGCGGGTTGTCGCCGGTCGCGCGCACCACGGTACCAGGCTTGTACCGATCGACGGCAGCCGAAAAGCGCGAGAGAACGTCTTGCGGGTCACCGACAAAAACTCCGAAGCCTGCTTGCGACGCGTACGGCGCGAGGGTTCCGGCGCTTTCCTCATCGGTCAGCAGCACGTGGCGGTTGGCCGGAACCTCCCTGAGTGCATGCATTGCGTGCTCTATCACCGTGCGGCCGGCCAGCTCGACGAGTGCTTTTCGAGGAAACCGAGTGGAGCCCAAGCGAACCTGCAGAAACACCGCGGTCATCGTTCCGCCTCCCAGAGCTCAGTCACGCGGCGGGCATCCTGCTTGAAGCGGTAGCGGTTTTCCTTTACCCAGTTTCGAACCTCGCGGAACAACCGCCAGTTGCTATAGAGTCCGCCTCCGGTCTTCAACGCAAATCCTGGAAAGCGCAATATGGGCAGCGCCGCCTGATCGGCGCTAAATTGAACCGATAGATTCTTGAGAAAGAACCGCTTGTAGCTCTCGTCCGGGGTGGCATCCTCTACAGCCTCATTCGCGCTCGAGACGAGAAGCTGTGGATCGATGTGAATCGTATACCCCCACATGTGCGCGCGAAAGCCGAAATCCAGCTTCTGCCAGTAGGGAGAGGGAATGCGGTGGTCGTAGCCTCCGGAGAACACGAACTGCTCCCGGTTGTATATACCCACATAATCGTGGGGGTACAGTGTTGGTGTTCCGGTGTACGCGGGCACCAGAGGCAGTACTTTCAGTCTCGAGCGGTAAAACGCCGGCGCCATCGCCGTGGGCAGAAGCTCCGAGCGCTGATTGCGCACCAGCGGCGCCGTGCAGAGATAATTTCGCGCCCGGAGCGCCGTCTGCATAGTGTCACTCAGTCCGGATACTCTCATGTCATTCCAGATGACGTACACGAAGCGTCCGCGCGCCTCCTGCATGGAGACATTCACCTGCTCTCCGAGACTCGTCTGCCGCCTCAACAAAAGGAACCGTACGTCGCGGTGCGCCTGTGACAGCGATTCCACATCGTAATGCGACCCTGCGTTCTCAACGGACAACACATCGGCAAAGCCGAGCTCCAACACCCGCTCGAAAAAGCCGCCGCGGTTGATGCTCCGCCCACGATTCAAGACCACGAGGGTCACGTTAATCGAAGAGGACACCCCGCGATCGATGTGTTTCCCGCCGACAACAGTATACGGTAAACTTTCCTCAGTAGTTGAATGTGTAGTACTCATCGCACCGCCGGCAGAGCTCCGGATACTCCGCGCGTACCTGACGGAGATGGGCCGCGCTGCCGTTCTGCCAGACTGAATGAATGCCGTCTTCAAACACGTTCCCCATCATATGCTCGCGATCGAGGTCTTCTCTGCACATCGGCACGCTACCGTCAAGAAGAATGTTCAGATCGCGCTGCGTATGGCGACAGGGAAACCGGTTGAGCGGCGAGATATCGGTTACGCGTCGGTCCGGCAGCCGCCCGCAGTAGTGGTCGTACTTCTGAACGATCACCTGCACGCCGCGATCCTTCCACGCCCGGTAGAAGGCCTCGACCTGCTGCTCCGTTTCGCCCATCCGTATCGTCTGCACGTAGACGCGGTCTCCATGCGCCTCTAAAAGTGTATCGGCGGTTTGCCGGGCCTCCTGAAACCCTCGCCCCCGCACTTCCGTGTAACTGTCCTCGTCATCGGTATCAAGATCGATGATGAAGCGGGTCGAGGCGAGGTTCATGGCAGCTATCTCGCTCAGATGTTCGGCACGCCAGCCCACGCCGGATGTCTCCACAAGTAGCTCGAGCCCCGGGGCGTCCTCCACCGTGCGAATGAGGTCGGGAAGCCGCGTGTGCAGGCCGGACTCGCCCCACAGGGAGATGTGCACCATGCCGTCAGGCGCGAACTGTGCAAGCTCGCCGATGAGAGTCTCGAACCGCTCAATCGGCATTTCCTCTCTCACCTCGAGAGCATCCGCGCGAATGAGCCGGTAGGGGCTGTGAATGGGCGTCTGCACGTCGCCCTCGACCACCTGTATCGAGGTGTAGGCCGGAAGCGTGCGGAGAATCTCCCCGCGCCTTTGAAGGAGCGCGGCAATTCGTACCGCTCGTCCCTCGGCGCCGCCGCCGTCGAGCGCCACGCCGCCGCGTTGGCCCGTCTCGCCCCCCTTTTCCAGCTCCGCGGCTACGCGAGAGCACAGAAGGTGGTTTCGAGCCGTGTCGCAGGCAAGCGTGGCCCGGAGTATCCTCAGATCCACCGGCGAGAGCTCGGTCTCCACGTCGAAGGCGTTGATATCCTTCTGTACAACGCCGAAAAGCGCGTCCCGCTTGAGGGGCTCGGGCGATTTTTCGGCGAGCGTCCGCAGTTGATCGAGAATACGCGGATCGACAAGCTCCGGCGTAAGGCCCTCGGGATAGCCGTCGGCAAAAGTGTACTCCGCGACATAGGTGTGGTGGCTCTCGATCATCCTGCCCGTAACGTCTGGATCGAGGAAGGGAGCATCGGCTCGGCAAAAAAGCAACGCTTCCGCCTCGCCCGCAGCCTCTTTGAGCGCCGGCATGAGCGACGCCGTATCCCAGCTATCCCGGGTAATGACGGAGGTGTGGCCGTTGCCAGCGGTCACCGCGCCCGGCGTATCGGGGTCAGCGAGAATCGTGGTTTTCTCGACGTTCGGCAGGGCGGCCACATACCCGCGTACACGCTCGATGGCGCTGGGCCCACCCGCAAGCGGGACGCTTGCATATTCACTTAACGCAGTTGCGTCGATACACACGCTTAACTTCATCACGATTGAGTTTATCATAGCGAACGTGTAAGCTGAAAGCATGGACGGCGGCGCACAAAAACCGCTCAGCGTCGGCGAGCTCACCCGTAAAATCAAGTTTGCGCTCGAACAGCGCTTCCCCGACGTCACGCTCGAGGGCGAAATATCGAACTTCAAGGCCTCAGCGGCCGGGCATCTCTATTTCACCCTCAAGGACGAAGAGGCGGTCATTCAGGCCGTCATGTTCCGCAATCGCACGAACAAGCTGGCTTTTGAACCCACGGACGGAAAGCTCGTGGTGGTTACGGGCAACGTGTCGGTGTATGCGCGGCGGGGAAACTATCAGATTATTTGCGAGTCCATGCAGCTTGCAGGCGTGGGGAGCATCCTCGCTATGCTCGAGGAGCGTAAACAGCGCCTCGCATCGGAGGGGCTGTTCGACGAGGAGCAAAAGCGCGCCATCCCCGCCTTTCCCGAGCGCGTCGCGGTGGTCACATCTCCCACCGGGGCGGCTATCCGCGACATCCTGCAGGTGCTTGGCCGCCGCCATTCGGGCATCAACCTCGTAGTTCTGCCCACCCTCGTGCAGGGAGACGGAGCCGCAGCCGGGATCGCCGCGCAGATCAGGCGCGCCGACCGGCATCGACTCGGCGACGTCATCGTGGTCACCCGAGGGGGCGGCTCCCTCGAGGACCTGCTCCCCTTCTCCGAGGAGAGCGTCGTCCGGGCGGTCGCCGAGGCCGAAACGCCGGTGATCGCCGCGGTCGGTCACGAGATCGATATATCCCTCGTCGAGCTCGCTGCAGACCGTCGCGCTCCCACACCGTCGGCAGCCGCCGAGCTCGTCTCTATCGACCGTGGCGAGTATCGCAGGCATATCCTCGGGCTCGGCCGGACCATCATTGCCGGGCTCAAACAGAAGGTGGAGCGCACGCGGTTCGCCGTGGAGCAGTTCAGCTCCGAGCGCATGCACCGTAACTTCCAGCAGTTCGTCCAGCCGATCCATCTGCGATTCGACGACGCCAAGGAGTCGCTGCTGCGAAACACCACCGAGCGCATCACCTCCGCCCGTCATCGTCTCACCGTCGCCACGAGGGAGCTCGAAACGCTCTCTCCCCAGGCGGTCCTCGAACGCGGATTCGCCATCGTGACCCGCACCGAGGACGGCAGCGTCCTCACCGACGCCGCGGATGCCCCTGTGGGCTCGCGGGTCACCGCGCGGTTCTCTCACTCCGCCATTACCACCGAAGTACAGGAGCAGCACAGCGATGCAGACATTCGAAGAACGACTGGAGCGTCTCGAGACGCTCTCGGAAAAAATTCGAACGGGTGATCTCGGACTCGACGAAGCGGTGCAGACCTTTGAGGAGGGAATGCGCCTTGCGAAGCAACTTGAGAAGGACCTTTCAAGAGTGGAGCGGAAAGTCGAAATCCTCGTAAACGAACCCGATGAGCCCGAAGACGAGCCGGTGCTCGAGCTTTTTCCTGAGCTCAGCGAGCTTGCCGGCGAGGGGAAAAAGCCCGGCTCACCGGACGTCTGACGCATCCGGGAGGCGCGAGGGCAGTAGCACCTGGTCGCCGGCACCCACGCCGAGTCGCTCGAAGGTCCCCCGGTTCAGCTCCAGCGCGTACTTGACCTCTGCGCGGGAATCAACCGACTCCAGGGAAAAGGGCTCCAAATCGTGGATGCCGGTAATTACCCCGTCCTCCCGTATGTAGGCAAGCGACAGTGGTATCGAGGTATCCTTCATCCAGAAGGACCGATAGTCGGACTCCGGAAAGACGAATAGCATCCCCCGATCGCGCGCGAGCTCTTCGCGGTTCATAAGCCCCTGGCGGCGGCTTTCGGCAGTGGCGGCAACCTCTACGGTGATGGTTGTCCCACCGAGGAGGAGCTCCACAGTCGGGAGACTACTCACCGGGCTGTCATCGGCCTCGCAAGAGAGCAGCACGGTGAGCGGCAACAAGAGCAAAAAAACAAAGTCCCGTTTACGGCGACGATCAAAACTGCTCAAGAAAGTCCTCCCGTGAGAGATCACGTTGCGACCGCTCCATCTCGCCCGCGGCGAGGAGCGACTCGAACACGGAGCGCGAGACGTACTTCACCGTGAGCGGCTTCTCCAGAGACATCCGCACATCCTCCGATTCCCAGACGACCTGCGAGGGGTCGAAAACCACGGGCTCCCCGTATTTGCCTTCCAGCTCAGTGTACATTGTGAAGTAGTCGAGACGCTCCTGGTTGAGCTGCAGGATGACGATGTAGAGCTCTTCCTCCTCGAACTGAAAGAAGGCGCGGTCGACGAACAGTGTTCCCTCAACCTCGATGAGTTGCTGTTCTCGATCCGGGGTGAGGGTCACGTCGGGGTCTCCGCGATAGATGAAGTTCGGATCCGCGCGGAGGCGTTCCTTGACCGCGTCCACATCCATTCCAAGCTCGACGGAGCTGAAACCGGTGGGGAGCCCGGCGGCAGACCCTGCACCAGTGTCGCCGGTCGTCTCATCGGCCGCCGTCTCATCGGCCGCCGTCTCATCGGCCGCCGTCTCATCGGCTGGAGTCTCATCGGCTGGAGTCTCATCCAATGCCGGCGCTCCGCCCGCGGCCTCCTGCGCCGTCACAGGTTGCGGTGCAGCGAGCCATAACGCCGAAAGGATGAACAGCACCCAGAGCCTTGCGCTCATTCTTGCTCCCTTCACGAGATACTCACGTAGATGATGACCATGATGAAAAAGGCCAGCGTCACCAGCCCCAGCGCCAGCCAGTAGACCCACCCCGGTGGCGGGTTGCGGCGACGGCCGGCCCGAGCTCGCTGCTTGCGGTAGGCGAGGGCTTCCTCCGGGCCCGTTTCCAGGTCCGCCGCGTCGTACCACTCCTCGCGACCTGCTCCGTGTCCCGCGCCGCGAATTCCACCCCCGCTGTAGCCGCAATTCGGGCAACCGTGCAGGAACTCCTTTCCCTCGCCGGTATAGTCGCACTGCGGGCAGCGCACGGCCGAAAAAAACCGGCCACACTTCGGGCACACTTTTGCGTGAGGGCGTACTTCGGTGCCACAGTTTTCGCAGAAGAAGCGGCTGCGGGTCATGGTCAAGTTTCTCGTTATAGCCCGGTTGGACTTCGATATACGATATCACGTGCATACAGCGTTGTGTAGAAAAACTCCTCGGTCACACGAGCGCCGGAGTACACCGAGGAAAAGTCGAAGCTCAACAGCCCCTCATCCATGGATAGATCGGCCGGGATAC
>JAAAOR010000100.1 GCA_009908735.1 Spirochaetota bacterium
CGCCGTATTCAGCATCGTCGGCTACCTCATGAACCAAGCGGGTGGAGAGCTTCCCGAGAACCTCTCCGGTGTGTTCCTGGCGTTCGCCACCATACCAGCGGCAATCAACCAGCTGCCGACCATGAGCGTGCTCGTCGGTGTACTCTTCTTCCTTGCGCTGACCTTCGCGGGTCTGTCCTCGTTCATCTCGATCAACGAGGTCGTCGTGCGCTCGCTGGCCGATAAGCTGAATGCACCGCGCAAGAAAGTTGTCGTGTTTTACACGGTCATCGCCGGACTCATCAGCATCATCTTTACCACGGGGGCAGGGCTCTACATCCTCGATATCGTCGATTACTTCATCAACCAGTTCGGTATTGCAATCTCCGGTCTGGCCGAGGTCATCATCATCGGGTACATGTTCAAGCTCTCCGATGTGCGTGACCATGCCAACGCCACCTCCGACTTCCAGGTCGGCGGCTGGTGGAACTTCATGATCAAGATCGTCACCCCGATCGTGCTCGGGATCAGCGTAATCCAGAACTTCGTGAGCAACTTCCAGGAAAACTACGGCGGCTACGCAACGATTCAGGTCGTGCTGCTCGGTTGGTTGGTCGCGGCACTTGCTGTGATTATCGGAATCGCCATTTCCCGCGCGAAGTGGTCCGACGATTCAATGCTCACGGAATAACGGAAGAAGGAGGACAAAACTATGTCTGGTGGAGCAATTACTTTCATGATTCTCGGGCTTCTTCTCACCTGGGGCGGTGCCGGCGTGTGCATTGGGATCGCCATGAAGAAGCGCAAAGGATAGTTTGTACTAAAATCGTAATGGATGGTTGGCCCGGTTCGGCCGGCAATGAATGGGCCCCGCTAAAATAGCGGGGCCTCTTTTTTGGGAGCCGGCTGTTCAGCGCAGCACGCCGGCAAGTGCCTCGCCGAAGGCGCGGTGGCCGTCTGCTTCCCAGTGTATTCCGTCCAGGGCACTCGTCGTCACAACGCTTCCGGCGTCGAAGAACCGGCACCCGTAGGCCGCGGCAACTCGCCCGTACTGTTCGGCGAACTGCCTCGAGGTCTCGATGGAGCCCGCCCAGGACAGCTCGCTCCCCGCGTAAGCCGGGTCATCACCACCGAATCTAGACGTGTCACCTACAGGCGGCGGCGCCACGAGCACAACCTCCGGCGCCCCGCCGCCGCAGCCGGCGCCGCTCCGTTGCACCATTTCGACTAGTCGGCCGGCGCCATCGGCGATTTCGTAAGCGGACGCGCTGAAACGGGTCTTGAGGTCGTTCGTTCCGAGCATAATGACGGCTACGTCGAGCGGCATGTGGCTCTTGAGACAGGGCAGGAGGTATGTCCGCCCGTTTCGATCCGGATCGAAGGCGTCGTCAAACACCGTCGTTCGACCGTTGAGGCCCTCTTCGATCACCCGGTAGCCGTCACCGAGCGCCGACGCGAGGACGCCGGTCCAGCGCTCCTCGGGGCCGAATCGTTCCATCCGTGCCGGGTTCCATCCCCACGTGTTAGAGTCGCCGTAACAAAGAATCGTTTTCAGGTTCATTGCCGCATCTTCTCCTTATCCAACTGTCGCCGCAATTATAAGAAACCCGCCTGCGTATACGAGAAACAACAGAAAACTCTCGAAACCGATATTGGCGATCCCGTGCTTCTGCCGCCGGATCAGTCCCATGAGCAGGATACTGGTGAGGAGGATCGTGAGCAAAATCAGGAACGTGGGGCGGGTGCCCATCGCGTGGTAAAGCGATCCGTCGCGGTAGACAAAGTCGGCGACGGCGAGAAAGATCACGTCGAAGGCGTTGCCGCCCATAATATCGCTTACCGCCAGCGTGAGCGCGCCGATACGGACCGCAGCCACGGCGGTAACCAGCTCGGGGAAGGAGGTGGCAACCGCGGTGAAGAGACCGCCGAGCAAAGTTTGACTGAGGCCTGTCGCCTCGGCAACGGCCACCCCGGAGCGAGCAAGCACGTAGCCGAACACGCCGATCGCTGCCGCGGACATCGCAAATCGAATCCAAATTGATGCCATCGAGCGGACATCGCGCTCGCCGGAATTGTGGACCTCCTCCTCTATCTGCGTCTGCTCGGTGATCCGCGGTTGCCACATCTCCTTTCCCTTGGCCGTCATCACCAGGCGCTGGCCGAATACATAGGCACACAGAATAATGATGGTGACGGGATGAACTCCAAGGACCGAGTATGCGGGTGCGAATGCCGCGAGCAGGGGCAGAGCCAGGAGGGATATCAGGAGCGCACCCTGCAGCATGTTCTCGTCGGAGGCCGCCGCGTGCTCGAGGTTTGCCTTGCGATAGAGACGATCCGCAATCGCGAGGAACACCGTCTGCGCGGCGATGCCGCCCACGGCGTTACTTGCGGCAAGCTCCGGATACCCGGTCGCGGCGGCCGTGACCGAAGTCGTAATCCCCGAAAGCGACGTGGTTGCTCCGAGGAAAAGGGCGCCGGTTAGCGCCTGGCCAAGACCCGTTCGACGGGCGATACGCGCGGCGTAATTCGTCAGCCGTACGCCGACCACGGCCACGAGCACTGCTGAAACGACGAAGACGATAGCGTGCACGGGAAGGGGCCAGAGCGCGTTATACATAGGCGATTCGCGATAGTGTAGGTTTTGCGCTGATAGGCGTCAACGGCCGCCCATGGTCAGGCTGTTGCGGAACCCGTCTGCCGTTTCCGGAATCGCTTGTTGGGAAGAAGCATCAGCATGGCACCGGTTCCGGCCACCGCCGCAACCAGGTACTGATAGGCAATAAGCATCGGGAACAGGAGTGGCAGGAATCCGGCTACGATCTGCACGACGCCACCGATAATAAAGAGGCCGGGCGTCCACCACAGCGCGTTCACGAGGAACGCGGCTCCCATGAGGAAGAGCCAGAACACACCGAGGTAGGTAGCCAGCGGGAAGAGCGGTCGCACCTCGAAGGAAAGAAAGGACACGAGCATTCCAACGGCCACTGTAGTGAGCCACAGGAGAAGGATGTTTCTGAGCTTTTTCTGCTTCCACGGCATGTACTTGACCATCGGGACGAAGGCTATGACCGAGAGCACGAGCCAGATCCAATTTGCACGGAAATCCATAAAGAAGTAGTGGGTAGTGAGCCAGCCTATGAGTTCGACGGTTGCCCAAACGATGAATACGATTCGCGGCTTGTTCCAGTACTTGGCCATAGTATCAACACTCCATTCCGGGAACGGCCCGGCTTGCTTGAGTGCAAAGGTAGTGCTTGGCGGATGGAGTGTGAAGCCTCTACGACGAGAAAGATCGCTACTGCGGGCCCGGCGCTGCGATACCGTGAAGCGTGCGGCGGAGCTCGGACTCCCGTATGGGCTTGGTAACCGCGGCGTTCATACCGGCGTCGAGAAAGCTCCGGATCTCTTCCTCGCGGGCATAGGCGGTAAGTGCAATGATGGGGATATCCGAATCCCGACGAATCCGACGGGTTGCTTCCACGCCGTCGAGGCCGGGCATCTGGATATCCATGAGGATCACGTCGAAGGCGGCGTGGGCGGTCGCCTGGAGAACCGCGTTACCGTCGGCGGCCGTGCTCACCTCGTGCCCCTCGCCCTCGAGGAACTTCTCCATGTACAGCCGGTTGATGGCGTTGTCCTCGGCAACGAGGATGCGAAGAGCTCCGGGGGAATCGCGACCGACGCCGGGCTCTTGGCCGGCGATCTCCGTGCCGTCGGCCTCCGGACCGGCAGTTTGCGAAACGGCGGCTTCCCGGGCGTCGGTGTGCGGGGCCGCCGCCTCTACGATGCCCGCCGGCACATCGAACCAGAACGTAGAGCCGTGCCCCGACCTACTCTCGACGTGAATCTCGCCGCCCATGAGTTCCACGAGTTGCCGGGAGATCGCAAGCCCGAGACCCGTGCCTTCGAACCGTTTCCGGTAGGAGTCATCTACCTGGTAGAAACTCTCGAACACCCGGGGGAGCGCCTCAGTCGGGATGCCGATGCCACTGTCGGCGACCGAAAAGCGAACGATGCCTGCATCGGTGTGTGCTCCGGAGGAAAGCTCGGGATCCGCCTCGACACGCTCGACACTCTCGACACGAACGAGGACCTCCCCTTCTGAGGTAAACTTCAGAGCGTTTGCGAGCAGATTATGGAGAACCTGTTGCAACCGAAGGCGATCTCCTCGCATTCGGGGCGGCAGTCCGGCCCCGTACTCGATGCGGATGGGAACCCCGCCCGCCCGATCGGTGTGGCTCACGAGTTTCACCGTGCTTGAGAGCAACTCACGAGGATCGATCTCCTCATCGCTGAGAACAATTCGCCCGTCTTCGAGTTTCGAAAAGTCGAGCAGGTCATCCACGATGCCTAAGAGTGAGCGCCCCGAGGTCTCGATGGCACGCGCATAATCGCGGTGCTCCGCGTCAAGCCTGCCTCGCATAAGAACCCTCGAGAGCCCGATGACACCAGTGATCGGCGTGCGCAGCTCGTGGCTCATGTTGGCCAGAAACCGTGTCTTGGCCTCATTCGCCTCGGTTAGCTGAGCTCTCACCTGCTCGAGGTCACTCACCTTCTGTCTGAGCTCCCGTGTCTTCTCCTCCACTTCCTGCTCCGCGCGCTGATTCGCCTCGAGAAGCTTCGTGTACCGGCTATTGAGTGACTCGCGAAGCGCATTGATCGCCGCTGCGACCTCATCGAGCTCGTCGTAAGAACCGGTGTTGGCCGGCGCCGATTGAAAGGAAAGGGAGCGACGCTCGAACTCGGTATTGAAGCTGCGGAGGTACGCGGTGATGTCGAGCACGCGGGCGACCACGAGACGATGGAAGGCGACGAAGAGCACTACCCCCGCAGCCAGCATCCCCAGAATCGGATAAAGAGAGCCAAAGAGCCCCAGCCGGAATGCGGTGCTCGACACAGACTGCCGGTCAGCGTAGACATGCAGCATGCCCAGGTCCCGCACCGCGCCGTCATACTCCCGCCGCAGGCGAAAGGACCGGGACGGCTCCTGATCCGCGGGCGGCTCCCCGGAGGCAGCCAGGATACCGTCTTGATCCCTGACTTCAAGGTAGGCCAGAGCGGGCTCGCGGGCGAGGCCGGACAACTGCGCGTCGAGCATGGGGAGGTCGTACACCCAGAGAGAATTGGCAAGCGGCTCGAGCTCCCGTTCGCCAATGCCGTCCATAAGGGCCTCGAGGCGCCGTTCCTGCTCGACGTAGGCGACTACCAGGCTCGCGATCGCGCTCAACAGTACAATCACCAGCCCAACCGCAGCAATCCGCCGGAAGATTTTCCGTACGATCGTATTGCCGGGCGCGGGGCGACGCCGTTTCTCAGCGCACATTCGGCAGGTCCAAGGGATCGGTATAGATGCGGTTGAAGGTTCCGTCCGCCTTCATGTCATCGAGCGCCGCGGTAAGCGCCAAGACGTGTCGGGCATTCCGCCTGTGCACATAGGGGTAAAGACTCACCGAGGCAAGCGGCGGCTCGTGGATGCGAATATCCGCGATACCAAGGCGTGCCGCCATCAGCATTCCATCGAGTCGAGCGTTGAGAATCACGTCGGTTCGCCCGCGCGCAAGCAGCTCGAAGGCCCGACGGGTTGAATCCACCGCCACAACCGACTTCGCCGAGGTGGCGTTGTTCTCGAAGATCTTCCAGCCACGGACATAGGTGATGTTATGCGCAGCGAGGTCATCCCAGGTGGAGACCGGCTCGACCTCGCGCCCCGTGAACGCAACGAAATCCCGTGACTCGATACTCGCGGAGTGGATTCGGACGAGATGGGTGTAGGTGCGTTCCAGGTGCTCAACGCGAGCGATTCCGCCGGCAGCATCATGACCGCGAGGGTGAGAAGGATGGCTGAAAGACAGGCGAGACGAATCATGAGAATGGTGCCTAATCCTTCATAATAGCCTATTATGTCTATTAAAGCAAGAATTCTGCGTAGAACCGTCCGTCGGGCGCCACGAGTCTGGGCCGCGCAAGGCGGCTCCCAGATATCGGCCCGCCCCCCCCTACACGAGCCCCCTACACCAGTCCCTGGTCAAGCATGGAGTCCGCAACTCTCACGAAGGCGGCAATGTTGGCCCCGGCCATGTAATTCTCGGCCTCCGCATACTCCTCAGCAGCCTCGCGGCTTGCCACGTAGATCCGATGCATAATCCGCTGAAGCCGCGCGTCCACCTCTTCGAAGCTCCAGTTCATGCGGAAGGCATTTTGACTCATCTCCAGCCCGCTTGTCGCCACACCGCCCGCGTTTGCAGCCTTGCCGGGGCCGTAAAGTACCTTGTTGGCGAGGAAAACCTCCACACCTTCGCTCATCGTCGGCATGTTGGCGCCCTCGCTCACCACCCTGCAACCGTTCTTAACGAGCGCTTGGGCATCCTCTTTATCAAGCTCATTTTCCGTCGCGCTGGGGAAGGCCGCGTCGCAGGGCACGTTCCACGGCCGCTCGCCCTCGAAATATTCGACTTTGTACTCCTCGGCGTACTCCCTGATGCGTCCGCGCCGCAGGTTCTTGAGCTCGATGATGAACTCGAGCTTCTCCTGGTCGATGCCGCCGGGGTCGTAAATGTAGCCGTTCGAGTCGCTCATGGCCACGGTCTTCGCGCCGATCTCCGCAAGCTTCTTCACGGTGTACTGCGCAACGTTGCCGGAGCCGCTGACCACACAGGTCTTGCCCTCGAGGGACTCGCCCCGCCCTGCCAGCATCTCTTGGGCAAAATACACGCTGCCGTAGCCGGTCGCCTCCGGCCGCACCAGAGACCCGCCCCAGTTCAGCGCTTTACCGGTGAGAGCTCCGCTGAAGTTGTTTCGGATGCGCTTGTACTGGCCGAAGAGATAGCCGATTTCACGGGCACCGACCCCGATGTCACCGGAGGGCACGTCGGTGTCGCTTCCGATATGGCGATAGAGCTCGGTCATGAAGGACTGACAGAACTGCATCACCTCGTTGTCGCTCTTGCCCTTTGGGTTGAAATCACTTCCGCCCTTACCGCCGCCAAGGGGCAAGGTGGTCAGGCTGTTCTTGAAAATTTGATCGAAGGCGAGGAACTTGAAGATGCCGAGGTTCACCGTGGGGTGGAACCGCAGCCCTCCGGTGTAAGGACCAAGTGCACTGTTGAATTGGACGCGGTATCCACGGTTAATCTGGAACTCACCCTGATCGTCCACCCACGGGACGCGAAAGATCAGCACCCGCTCGGGCTCGACCATACGCTCGAGGATCTTTGCTTCTTCGTACTCGGGCCGTTGCTCAACGACGGGGGAAAGGGTGGACAGTACCTCTCCTACCGCCTGGACGAACTCGGGCTCGGTGCGGTAACGCCGCTGTACGTCCTCGAGGACGCGGTCGGTGTATGACATGCTTGCTGCCTCCGTCTGTGCTTAGTATCCCGGATCGTATCACCGGGCTCATGAATCCGCAAGCATCCGTTTAGGAAGCGCCGGTCCACGAAGCAGGCGTTTATATGCAGGAAGCTATAGCACGTAGGGGACGAGGTGATTGAAACTTTTGAACACGACGAACGTCTCGGCCGTCTGGACATCACTCATCTTTATGAACTCTTCCTCGTAAAACTCGAGAAGGCCGAAGCCTTCTTTGAGCAGGATTTCAATGATGATGTCATACTTTCCGGTCACGAGAAGCACCTTCGTGACCCCGCGCAACCCGCTGAACTCCTCACCTTTCTGGAAGAGCTTCGGTGTGGTCAGTTTCACCCCGATGACCACTGTGCGATGGCCGGGCAGTTTCTCCGGATTCACGAGGCCGACAATCTCGAGAATTCCTTCCTTCGTCATCTTTGAAACCCGCGAGCGAACGGTGTTTTCGGTGATCTGCAGGTCCTGAGCAATTGTGTTGAAGGACTTCCGTCCGTCGCGAAGGTGTCGAATGATGGCTAGATTGGTCTTGTCGAACTTCATGCTTCACCACCGTCATCCGCGTATTGTTTGCGTTAAAACTATATTATCCGGCGTGAGAATACAAGAAATCAAAAAAACGGCTCGCTCGTTTTTTGATATTTTTCTTTTCCTGCGACGAAGTTCGTGCCACAATAAAGCGTGCTCGCACAGAGGCTTCTCGAACCACGGAGCATCGTCATCGTCGGCGGGTCGAATAACATCCACAAGCCCGGCGGTAAGGTGCTGAAGAATATTCTCGACGGAGAGTTCGGCGGCGACCTCTACGTCGTCAATCCGAAAGAGCGCGAGGTACAGGGAGTGGCGGCCTATCCGAGCGTCGTCGAGCTGCCGCAGGTTGACCTGGCAATCCTCGCCATTGCAGCCCAGCACTGCCCCGCCACAGTGGAGACCCTTGCCACCGAGAAGGCCACCCGCGGCTTCATCGTGCTGTCGGCGGGCTTCAGCGAGGAGAGCGAGGCGGGCGCGGAGCTCGAGCGCCGGATGGTTTCCGCGGTGGAGGCGGTCGGCGGATCGCTCATCGGACCAAACTGTGTAGGCCTTCTCAATCGCCATTACAACGGCGTGTTCACCACGCCCATACCCCGGCTCGATCCCACCGGGTGTGATTTTATCTCCGGGTCCGGCGCCACCGCGGTGTTCATCATGGAGACCGGCATCCCCAAGGGGCTCACGTTTTCGAGCGTCTACTCGGTAGGAAACAGTGCCCAGATCGGCGTGGAAGAAGTCCTCGCCCACCTCGACGAGACCTTCGACCCGGAGACGAGCTCGAGGGTGAAACTACTCTACATCGAGAGCGTCGAGAAACCCGACATGCTTCTCGAGCACGCTGCCTCGCTTATCCGAAAAGGCTGCCGCATCGCCGCGATAAAGGCCGGCACCTCCGAGGCCGGCAGCCGCGCCGCCTCCTCGCACACCGGCGCCCTTGCCGGTTCCGATGCCGCCGTTGAGGCGCTGCTGCGCAAAGCGGGCATCGTGCGCTGCTACGGTCGCGAAGAGCTCGCCACCGTGGCCTCCATCTTCATGCATCCGCCGCTTGCGGGAAGGAACATCGCCGTCATCACCCACGCAGGTGGCCCCGCGGTGATGCTGACCGACGCCCTGAGCGAGGCCGGGATGAGCGTCCCGCCGATCGAGGGTCCCGAGGCGGAGGCTCTCAAAGCGCAACTGTTCCCCGGATCGGCAGTGGGCAACCCAATCGACTTCCTTGCCACGGGCACCGCCGGGCAGCTCGGGATTATCATCGACGCCTGCGAGCGGGACTTCGGCCACATCGATGCGATGGTCGTCATCTTCGGAAGCCCCGGCCTCTTCGATGTTACCGAGGTCTACGACGTGCTCGACCGGAAGATGCGCGAGAGCGCCAAGCCAATCTATCCGGTACTGCCTTCAGTCATTAACGCCGCCTCGGAGATCGATCATTTTCTCGCGCAGAAGCGCATTGCCTTCTTTGATGAGGTAAGCTTCGCGCGGGCACTTGGTCGCGTGGCGGCGACCCCGGCGCCGGCGAGCCTGAAACCGGTCCTGCCGTCGCTCGACATCGCGCGCATCCGCGCCGTCGTGGACGGCGCCGACGAAGGCTACCTCACGCCGATGGACGTGCAGGAGCTCCTCGACGCCGCCGGCGTCCCCCGCGTCGCCGAGCGCGTCGCCACCGAGGCCGACGGCGCCGTGGCCGCCGCCCGCGAGCTCGGATTTCCCCTCGTGATGAAAGTCGTGGGGCCGGTCCACAAGTCGGATGTCGGCGGGGTGACCGTCGGTATCTCCGACGAGGAAAGCGTGCGGGCTGAGACCGCACGAATGCTCGGCATTGAGCAGTCGAGCGGCGTGCTGCTTCAGCCGATGAAGTCCGGCATCGAGCTCTTTGCCGGGGCCATCGCCGAGTTCGGCTACGGGCACCTCGTCTTCTGCGGCCTCGGCGGCGTGTTCGTGGAGGTTTTCAAAGACAGTGCGAACGCGCTCGCCCCCTTCGATGCGGCCGACGCGCAGCGTATGATCGGGAGCCTCAAGGGCTATCCCCTCCTTGAAGGGACGCGCGGCGGCGCAGGAATCGACATCGCAGCTTACGCCGAGGTACTCGTTCGCCTCTCCGCGCTCATCACCGCCGCGCCTGAGATCGCCGAGATGGACCTCAATCCCCTGATGGGCACGCCGACCGAGGTGACGGTCGTCGACGCCCGTATCCGCCTCGCGAAGTAGACGGCGGCGACCACACGTGCCGCAACCGTCGCGCCCGCCAACGGCCATGGTTGCCGCCGCGGGTGGGAGACACTACACTTGCACCCGCCTATGTCGCTCTACACCGATTATCAGCACAACTTCAGCGGCTTTCACAATCTCATGCGCTACCGGGTGCGGGAGATCCTGCTTGTCTCAAGCCTCTACGACGCCTTCGTACTCGAGGAAGATCGCGGGCTCTCGGAAGTGATCTTCAACCAGTACATCGACCTGAACCTCCGCTTCGTGCCACGCATCACTCGCGTCTCGAGCGCCGAAGAGGCGCTGCAGGAGATGCAAACGCGCACGTTCGACGTCGTTCTCACGATGGCCCGACTCTCCGATATGGACCCCGAAGAGTTTGGCCGCCGGGTAAAAGAGATGGACGCCGACAAACCGGTAATCATGCTTACGACCGAGGTGCTGAGTCCCGACCTCCTCACGCGTTTCCGCCGCGCTCGATCCATCGACAAGATCTTCTACTGGCTCGGAGACAGTAAGATTCTCCTGGCAATCATCAAGTACGTGGAGGACTACGGCAACGTCGCCGCCGATGTAGCCGGTGGCGTTCAGGTCATTCTGCTCGTGGAGGACAATCCCAAGTTCTACTCCATGTTTCTTCCGATGATGTACACCGAGGTCATGACGCAGACCCAGACGCTGATCTCGGAAAGCATCAACGACTATCAGCGGCTCCTGCGCATGCGGGCACGCCCAAAGATCTTGCTTGCCGAAACCTACGAGGGCGCAATGGAGATCTTCGAGGCCTACCGACAAAACGTGCTCGGTATCATCTCTGACATAGCCTTTCCCCGCCACGGTCGCATCGACGACGAGGCCGGCTATCGCCTACTCGGCGTGACCAAGATGGAAGTACCCGATCTTCCGGTGCTGTTGCAGTCGGATCATCTTGCCGACCGCGACAGCGTGCTGCGTCAGAACGCTCACTTCCTCGACAAGAACTCCCCGAACCTCATGCACGATCTGCGGGATTTCATCATGCTGAACCTCGGCTTTGGTGATTTCGTCTTCCGCAGTCCGGACGGCACTGAGATGGCGCGCGCACACAACCTGCAAGAGTTCGAACGACTCCTCAAGGAGGTTTCCCTCGATAGTGTGGAGTACCACGCGCGCCGGAACCACATATCGATTTGGCTGCGGGCACGCACCGAGTTCGACCTTGCCGATGAGCTTCGGCCGAAACGGGTATCGGACTTCTCCGACATGGAGGCGATGCGAGAGTATCTCGCGGACGCGGTGGGCAATCTACTCGACCGAAACCGCGCGGGCAACATAACGGATCTCAGCTCCTACACCGAGGGCACGGACACCGCCTTCGTCCGGATCGGCAGCGGCTCGCTGGGAGGAAAGGCGCGGGGCATTGCCTTCGTCAATGCCTTGCTGAGCCGCTCCGGCATACCCCAGCGTTATGAGCGTGTCAGCATCCGCACCCCCATGACTTTCGTGGTCTGCACCGACGCCTATGAGCAGTTTCTGATCCTGAACGACCTGCAGCGCTTCGCAATCGAGACAGAGAATGACATCGAGATAGGTCGCGCATTTGCAGCCGCGCCCCTGCCCGAAGACATACAGCGCCACCTCCGAAACCTGGTAGAGCGCGTTGACATGCCGCTGGCGGTCCGCTCCTCGAGCGTGCTTGAGGATTCGCAGAACCTGCCCTTTGCCGGCCTCTATGCGACCTACATGCTGCCGAACAACCATCCGGACGTGGAGGTGCGGTTGCGGCAGCTTGCGGATGCGGTAAAGCTGGTGTACGCCTCGGTATTCTACCAGGCGCCGAAAGAGTACGTGAGGAATACCTACTACCGCGTCGAGGAAGAGAAAATGGCCGTCATCGTGCAGGAGCTCGCCGGTGAGCAGCACGGCGACATCTTCTACCCCGTCGTCTCCGGTGTGGGACAATCACACAACTTCTATCCCACCGAGCCAATCAAGCCATCGGACGGGCTCGCCCACCTCGCGCTCGGGCTCGGAAAGACGATCGTCGACGGGGAGAACATCTACCGCTTTAGCCCTCGCTATCCCAAGCGTCCGCCTCCTTACTCCTCACCCGGCGAGTTTCTCAAGATGTCACAGAGCCACTTTTACGCCCTCGATCTCTCGAACACTGAGGTGGCGGTGGAGCCGGACGAGGGGTTTAGCCTGAGACGGCTCGACCTCCGGCAGGCCGAGGAAGACGGAACGCTGTTCTACGTCGCCGGCACATTCTCACGCCACGACGGCCGGATCCGAAATACGCTATCCGTGGAAGGTCCACGCGTGGTCACCTTTGCCAATATTCTCAAGAACCGAATCGTACCGCTGCCCGAAATACTCGCGGACCTCATGGACCTCGGCAAGGCAAGCTTCGGAACCGACGTGGAAATCGAGTTTGCCCTCAATGCCCAGGGCACCCGCGATGACAGCACCGCCCAGTTCTACTTTCTCCAGATTCGTCCCATGGTCGTGGGGCGGGAAACCGTAGAGGTTTCAACTGCTGATGTCGACATCGACCACATCATCGCTGCGTCAAATCAAGCGATGGGAAACGGGCTGTTCGAGGACATCTACGACCTTGTCTATGTAGATCCCGAGCGATTCGACGCGGGCCACAGCGTTGAGATTGCCCGCGAAGTCGGCGAGATCAACAAGAAACTCGCCGCCGAGGGCCGCCGCTACATCCTTATCGGCTTCGGCCGATGGGGGACAGCGGACAGATGGCTCGGAATTCCCGTAGACTGGGCGCAGATCTCGGCCGCCCAGGTCATCGTGGAGTCAGATCTCGGAGACTTCCGCATCGACCCCTCTCAGGGCAGCCACTTCTTCCACAACCTTATCTCGCTTCGGCTCGGCTACTTCCACATCCGCGGCGGGCGAAGCGAGGAGTACATCCTCTGGGACTGGATACGGCAACTACCGACCGAAGCGGAGACACACTTCGTCCGCCACGCGCGCCTCGATAAGCCACTC
>JAAAOR010000130.1 GCA_009908735.1 Spirochaetota bacterium
TTCCCGGCTTTCCGCCGTGGTGGCCTCCACGAGCCGCAGTGCACCATCTGGCGATAGAGAAACCGCCTCCGATATTCCCGCTGCGGGCTTCATCTGAACGTCGGTGGGCTTCCCGCGGAGGAGCTCCGCGACGTTTTGGGGGCAGTGAAGAGCGAACGGACCGAAGCTCGCCTCCAGAACCGGTATCGCTGAGAGCGCCCCGCGAAAATCGGAGAGCAGAATCACATCGCGGAGAGGGCGTTCTCCGGACTCGTCGAGAACGCGTGTGACGAGCTCTTTCGTGTGCGGCCAGCGCCACGGGTCGATCAGGGTGACCCGCTCGTCGTGCAGGATGAGGTGAGAGCTCCAGCGCGAGCCGTCATCGTCGATGAAGAAAAGACATATCCGGGTCTCTGTGATCTCTACGCGTTCGTAGTGCTGCCCGGGCTGCTGCATCTCGTGCGTCATTCGTCCCCCACGCTCCCCATCATTATCGGTTCATGACCGATTTGCCTTACCGGGGGCGCCGAGGCCACCGGCGGCAATGAGGCCACCGACGGCCGCGGGACTGCGTCTACCATCACCTTTCCCCGCCGCTGATTTTCCCGCGGCCGACTGTCGCGCGCTACACCCCATTCCTCGGTATACGTTCGTCCCAGCTGCGATCCGCGACCCGCTCCTCCCCGTCGAAGGCCTCGAGCTCCGCGTGAATGTAATAGAAGTCCCTGTCGGCGCTGAGGGCGGTCTTTGTGCGGGTGAAAACCGACCACTCGCCGCGCTTCATCCGGCGGGTATCTTCTACCGACGCGCGGGCGGCGTAATAATCGGTGCGGCTCGTCTCATAACGCTCTGAGCTTGTGGCGGTGAAGGTCAGATCGATGTCCTCAAAGCGCTTCTCGCCCGAGGCGCTGTCCAGCTCGAGCCGTGACTCCTTGGTGACCTGATCGTGTACCACGCGCCGCGAGCTGCTGCCTTCGGTGCGCTGGGTGACGCGTATCGGTGTCGGGACGTAGGCCTCCGGGAGCTGGGTCCGGTATTCGGCGATAGAGCCGCGAAACACGGGCAGTACCAGTCGTGACCGGCCGGCATCTACCGAAAGGGTTGCCGGTTCCGGGGAGGGCCAGGCCAGCGGCCAGTAGGAGGAAGATATGGCCAGCGAGATGCCGTGACCCGGAGTCAGACGTCGCGCCATGTAGTTCATCGGAACGCACACATGGTAGGTCTTCCCGGGCTCGAGTGGCGTGTTGGTCTCGTGGGTCTCGTCATGGTTGAGATTGAGCAGACCGTATGTCAGCCGCTCGATGGTGCCGTCGGGCTGTACGTCGCCGAGGCGGACCGCAACCATCGCACTGGGACGGTCGGTCTTGAAGGACAGATGCAACTCGGGCATGCCGACGATGCTGAACTCCTCCTTCAGCGCCGAGCTGCGAAACCGAGCCGCACTGCCGTCGTCCTGCCGCTGATCACCGGGGCGGTCCTTTGGGAAAACATAGCCGTACCAATCGCCCGCGGAGAACCCGGTCTCCACGGCCCCCGGCACCGTAACCCAGTCTTCCTCGCCGTCCTGGAGCGGCCCGGACGGGGGTGCTGCCGTCCCAGTCGCCGCGGCGGGTGACACGGTCGGCGCCGCCGCCGGAGCCAGCGTCGCGGGGCGCAGCCGCCACTCTTCGGCCTCGATCGCCGCGTGCGGCCAGGAGTCGAAGGCGAGCCATCGCCCCGGACGGGGTTCTTCGTCGTGAACGGGGTGTACAGGGTCGCCGTGCCAGACCGAGAGGACGGGATCGTTCTCTACGCCGTTTTCCACGCCCTTCAGCCAGCGGTCCCAGAAGCGTACCGCCTCCTGCAGGAAGCCCGCCTGTGGGGCGGGAGGGGCGAAGTGGGGATAGTGATGCTGCCATGGGCCTACCCAGCCTTTCTTTGGCACGTCGATGTTTTCCAGCAGGCGAAACACCGCGTTGGTGTAACCGTCCTCGAAGCCGCTGACCGCAAAGACCGGTATGCGGATGTCGGAGTAGTCCTCGCACACCGAGCCGTGTTTCCAGAATTCGTCGCGGAGCTGATGGGAGAGCCAGGTCTTCAGCCACGGCTCGAGATTATCGAGGCGCTCGAGCCACATGCTCTTCCACGAGTCTCCGGTGATGCGGGGGTCGGGGGGCAGGGTGCCGAGGGCAAACATGACCGATGACCATGCCAGGTTGGCCAGCAGGTGACAGCCCCCCATGTAGTGGATGTCGTCGGCATATCGATCGTCGGTGTAGCATACCGGAATGATGGCTTTCAGCTCTTTCGGCTGCCGAGCCGCAAGTTGCAGGGAGTTGAAACCGCCCCAGGATATACCCATCATACCGATGTTGCCGTCGCACCAGGGTTGATCGGCGATCCACCGCAACACTTCCTCGCCGTCTTTCAATTCCAGTGCTAAATACTCGTCTTTTAGTATTCCTTCCGACTCCCCGCTACCGCGCAGATCCACCCGTACCGCGGCGTAGCCGTTTGCCGCGAAATAGGGATGAATCATCGAGTCCCGGACGGCCTTTCCGTCGTTTTTTCTGTAGGGGATGTACTCGAGGATCGCGGGAACCGGGGTTTCGGTTTCCGGCAGCCAGAGGCGGCTCGAAAGACGCGCGCCGTCACTCATCGGAATGTATTCATTGTCGACCGTACGCACGGAAAACGTGCTCATGGATGTTCTCTCTTTTCCCCATTGGGTTTCGTACTCGGGAGTCGCCTTCAGGAGTTCCGGCACGGAGAGATTAGGCGGATTTCGCCCGGAATGTAAAGGTGAAAGCTCAACGAGGCTACGCTGACCGATGGAACTTTCGCAGAAGAGATCAAATACAGAATTAGTCGGGCCCAGCCTTCGACGGTGGTATGCAGGAGCCTATCCATCGAGAAAACCTTGACCGTCGCGGCGGAAACGCCTACCCTCGGTTGGTCTCGAGAAAAGGAGGAACATATGGTGAGACGAATGTTTGTGTTCGCTCTGATTCTGCTGGTCGGAGTCGCATTTGCGGCCGTTGCCGGCGGACAGTCGGAGGAGCCCGCATCCGGTGACGGCGAGGGCACAGAGGAGGCATCGCTTGAGCGCACGCCTCAGGACCCGCGGTTGCATGAGCCCGGGCAACTGACCGTGGCGACCGGAGATCCGGTATATCCGCCGTGGATGCTCAACAACGATCCGGCGAGCGGCGAGGGCTTCGAGAATGGCCTTGTGTACGCGCTGGCCGAGGAAATGGGCTTCGACCGAGACGATGTGGTCTGGGTCACCACGACCTTCGATCAGGGAATTGCGCCCGGAGACAAGCCCTACGACTTCGTCATTGCTCAGTACTCGGTTACCGAGGAACGGCGTGAGTTCGTGGACTTCTCCATGGTGTACTATCAGCCCTCGAAGGCGGTTATTGCCCTCGATGACAGTTCGATTGCGGATGCCGAGAGCTTTGCGGATCTCCGTGAGGCCGACTGGGGCGCCACCATCGGCACGACCGACCTCGACTACATCGAAAACCGAATCGGTGCGGATGATGTGGCGGTGTTCGACGATCAGGTCGGCGTCTTCCAGGCCTTGCTCGGCGGTCAGATCGATGCCACGACGCAGTCCGTGCCGACCGCGCTCTACGCCACGGCGGTTCAGGTTCCCGAGGCACAGATCGTAGCGACGCTTCCACCGGACCCCAACGACAAGGGCCATGGCCTTGTCTTCGAGAAGGGCAATCCGCTTCTGCCGTGGGTGAATGACGGACTAGAGGCAATCATCGACCGGGGCGTCGTGGAGGAGCTCAGGCAGGAGTACCTCGTCGGCGATGAGTCCATTCAGGAGATCAGTGATTGAGTTCTGAGCGTTCCCGCCCGGCCGCGCCGGCCGGGCGCGGGCGCACGCGCCGCGCCCGAGACAAGTACCTGCCGAGCGTGATCAGCGTTACCAGTGTTCTGGTAGTGTTTCTGCTGATTCGCCGGCTGGTGGTCTCGGCGGAGCAGTGGCCTCGCATAAAGGCACAATTTTTCAGCCTCGAGGCGATTATCGAGGTCTTCCCCGCGGTGCTCGGCGGCTTTGCGATAAATATGTCGGTGTGGGCCGTGTCGCTTGTCGCCATTGCGCTGTGGGCCCTCACGCTGGCGATATTTCGCTCCCTGAATGGGCCGTGGTTCGCGCCCCTTCGCGTGTTCACCGTGCTCTACATCGACCTGCTGCGCGGGCTGCCGTCCCTGCTCATGGTGCTGCTGTTCGGTTTTGGGATTCCGGCGCTGCAGCTCCCCGGCCTTCCGCGGAGCAGCCTCTTCTGGGGCGGCGTCGCGCTGGTGCTGACCTATTCGGCCTACGCTGCCGAAGTCTATCGCTCCGGCATGGAGGCGGTGCACGACGGTCAGCGGGCGGCGGCCAAGGCCCTCGGCCTCTCACAGTGGCAGACGCTGCGCTTTGCCATCGTCCCCCAAGCAATTCGTAACGTCCTTCCGTCGCTTTTGAACCTTGCGGTCGCGCTGCAGAAGGATGTTGCGCTTTTGAGCGTGATCGGGGTCCGTGATGCGGTACGCGAGGCGCAGATCTACACCGCCCGCACCTTCAACTATTCCTCGCTCATCGCGGCGGCGGCACTCTTTCTTGCCGCCACGATTCCAATGGCCCGCTTCACCGACTATGTCTCCCGCAAGGACCGCGAGCGGCGGCTGCAGAGGACCCTATGAGTGAGCATCGCCTTCGGATAGAGCAACTGACGAAGTACTTCGGCAATAAGCTGGTGCTCGACGACGTGGACCTCACCGTGAAGCCTCACGAGGTGGTCTGCCTGATCGGGGCCTCCGGCTCGGGTAAGTCGACGCTGCTTCGGTGCGTGAGCGACCTCGTCGAATTCGAAGCCGGCGCCATCATGCTCGACGACGTACCGATACACGATACCTCATTCGGGAAGAACGGCCTGCACAAGCGCGTCGGCATCGTCTTTCAGGCCTACAACCTCTTTCCCCATATGAGCGTCCTCGACAACATCACCCTCGCGCCGCGACGGGTGCACGGCGTGTCGAGGCGCGAGAGCGAGGCCGCGGCGCACGAGCTTCTCGCCCTGATGGGACTCGAGGAGTTCGCACGCTCCTACCCCGAGCAGCTCTCAGGCGGGCAGCAGCAGCGGGTAGCCATCGTCCGCGCAATGGCGACCAATCCGGATGTCCTGCTTTTAGATGAGATCACCGCCGCCCTCGATCCGGAGCTCATCGGCGGGGTGCTTCAGATCATCAGAGACTTGAAAGCGCAGGGCATGACGATGATCATCGTCACCCACGAGATGGGATTCGCCCGCGATGTCGCCGATCACGTGTGCTTTCTCGAGGAGGGGCGGATCCACGAGGAAGGTCCTCCGGAGAAGCTCTTCTCCGATCCCGAGCATCCCCGCACGCGACAGTTTCTCCAGCGCATCATCGAGGCGGGGCGGCTGTAGACGTCCGTGCCACCGCGACTGGCCGCAGGCCCGTTTCTCGATGTATGCTTGACTCATGGACAACGCGTACGCCGCCCTCACCAAAGATAGACGGCAAGACTGGGATGCAGGTCCGCTTCTCGTCCTCGCCGCCGCTGTGTTGTGGGGCACCTCCGGCACCGCCCAAGCACTCGGCCCTGCAGGAGCGACGCCCCTTGTGATAGCAATCGTGCGCGTGGGCCTCGGTGGTGCGGTCCTCCTTATATGTGGGGCGGCGATGGGCGAGTTTGCCCGGCCGCGGAAGTATCTGCATCCGGTGTTCCTGCTCTTAGGTCTCGCGCAGGCGATGTTTAACTTCAGCTATTTTACCGGCCTGCAAATGGCTGGGGTCGCCATTGGTACCATGATCGCTGTCGGCAGCGTACCTATCTTCTCGGGCCTGTTCGGCATCCTGCTGAATCGGGAACCGGCCGGGGCGCGGTGGTACGGCGCCACGGGTATGGCCGTCGTCGGTGTCATGCTGTTGTTCGGGGGCCGGGGCGCTGCCGCGGTTGACCCGATCGGCGTTCTCTTTACCCTCCTTGCCGGGTTTTCGTATTCGTTTTTCACCTTTGTCTCTGGGAGAATGGTGCGAAGGTTCACACCGGATACGCTCATCGGTGTGTCTTTCGTGGTGGCCGCATGTATGCTTGTGCCCTTTGCTCTCTCCATGCCGCTGGACTGGATGAGCACGCCTGCCGGCGGCGGGCTGTTGGTCTACATGGGGTTCGTGTCTTCGGCGCTTGCATACATGCTCTACGGCCGCGGCCTGAGAACGGTCATGGTTTCGCAGGTCGGGACACTCACGCTGGCGGAGCCACTGACCGGCAGCATTCTCGGCGTCTTTCTCTTGCGCGAGGCGGTGAGCCCGACGATTGTCGGCGGGATGCTACTCATCTTTCTCGCGCAAATAGTGATTGTGGCGGGCACGGATAAGCGGCATCACGGGTGAGCCGTCGCAGGCTCGCCGAATCGCTCACGTGCGTTCTGCGAGCTTTGTAAGCGTGTGGCGAAACGAAGGCTCGTCGAGGAGCTCGAGCGCCTCTTCGAGACTGCACACCTTGCGGTCGCGTTGTTTGGACTCTTCCCAGTCGATGTGTAGCTTGTCCACCCACAGCGGATAGTAGGCGATCTCCGAGCATTGATAGCCCTTCCAGTAGTACACCGAAAGGGGTTCTCCGACGATGTGCCCCTCCACGCCGGCTTCCTCCCAGGCTTCCATGAGGGCAACTTCGGGATCCGTCATGTTCGCCTCCGGCATGCCCTTGGGGAAAATCCAGCGCTTGGAGCCTGTCGTGGTTACCAGTACGTAACTCGGGGTCTCGTTGAGATATGCGACGGGAATGGCGCCGATGGACTTTTCGTTCGGACCCAGTATGCTCGCTAAGTTCTCGGCTATCTCGGCCTCTTCCATCTCCGCCAGCGCCCTGTTGGAGAACTGCGTATCCTCGGTTACTTCTTTTCCGCACCATGGCGGAGGCTCGAATGCGCCCGCCTCCTCGGTGTCGGGAAACTCCACCTCTGCCAGCCGCAGCCCCTCGAGTTTGCCCCCGAACAGATCAACCTCTACCGTGCGACCATGCCAGGGCACGCGGTGGCGGACCTTTTCCACCCGGCGATGGCCGGTCGCGGGCCACAGCTTGTCAAACTGCTTTTTCGAAAGAGAGATCTCCGTCTCCTCCCGTGTCAGTCCGCTGCCCCGCTTCAGGGTGAACGTGTACCCCTTTCCCTGCTGTCGAACGCGAGCTTCCTCGCCGGCGCCGGACCATACATAGCCCTGGCGCACGGGTGTGCCGGTGCCGTTTTTGACCCGATCCGGGAGATAGTTTAGCAAGAATTTACGCTCGATCTCGTCCATTCCACTGCGAGCTTACGGATTCACGCCCAAAGAGTCTACGGCCCCGCGTGACGGGAGGACGCATTGAACGGGATAATGACGGGCACCGGAGGGTGATCTTCGTTGAGAAATACAGTATAATTATTGACATCGCGTGGCATCTTTATTATGTGCTACGCAATGAAAAGAACTGAAGGAGGTTCTATGTTGTATCGAATACGTGTTTTGACCCTCTCGCTCGTCTTCCTCGCGGCGTTTTCCGCGCTGCCGGTGTTTGCCGGAGGGCAGCAGGAAGCCGGCGGTGGACAGGAATCCGGAGGAGAGATGGACTCCATGGAAGAGTCTTCCGAAGGCTCCGGTGATACCGTGTCGCTTGGCGCGCTCATGCCCATGACCGGGGATCTGCAGGCTTATGGTCCAAGCACGCTGAGCGGGGTGCAGTTGGCCGTAAAGGAGATCAACGCCGCCGGTGGTATCCTCGGAGACCAGGTGGAAATCGTCGTCGGGGATACCCAAACCCGTCCGCAGTCCGGTATCGACGCCGCGCAAAGGCTCGTCAATATCGAGGGTGTTTTCGGAATCGTGGGCGCCCTCTCCAGCGGTGTGAGCGTGCCGGTAGCTCAGAGCGTAACAAGTTCCAACGAGGTACCCCAGGTATCGCCTGCTTCGACCTCGCCGGTAATCACCGACTTGGATGACAATGACTATATGTTCCGCTCGGTGCCTTCAGACGCGTTCCAGGGTGTCGCCCTGTCTCAGCTCGTAGAGGACGCCGGCTATGAGAACATCGCGATCCTCTACGTAAATAACGATTACGGCGAGGGTCTCGCCGAGAGTTTCGAGAACGCCTACGGAGGCACCATTTCGGCATCGCTCGCCTACGAGCAAGGCAATGCCTCGTATCGCGGCGAGCTTTCCCGAGCGGCCCGGGACGGCGCCGGCGCACTTCTGCTTATCGGCTATCCCGAGAACGGCGTTACGATTCTGCGCCAGGCACTCGAGGAAGGCTTTTTCGATGAGTTCGTGTTTACCGACGGGATGAAGGCCCCAGAAATCATCGATGCCATCGGCGCCGCCGCACTTGAAGGTGCCTTCGGCTCCGCACCTGAGGCTCTTACAGATACCGAAGCTGCTTCTACGTTCCGTGCTGCATATGAACAGGAATACGGCGAGGTTCCGCCGAAGCCATTCATCGACACGGCCTATGACGCCGCGTACATGCTTGCGCTTGCCGCCCAGGCAGCCGGCTCAACCGATCCTGCTGCCGTAAAGGCAGAGCTTCGCGCGGTCTCCAACCCGCCGGGTGAATCTATTCTCCCCGGGGAATGGGCGCGTGCCGTGGAGCTTCTCGAGAACGGCGAAGAAATCGACTACGTCGGTGCCTCCGGTGACGTGAACCTGGACGAAGATGGAGACGTTGGCGGGACATTTGCCCACTGGGTGATAGAGAATGGTGAAATTGTTACTCGAACAGTCTTTGCCCCGTAAGTAAGCAACGACTATCAGCTTTTGCCGATAACGCTCGTGACATAGGTTAGGGCTGCCTCCGAGGAGTACTCCTCGGAGGCTTTTTTTGAAGGCTATTTATTTCGCGCGAAGATATGCCGTTCGTAATCGATCTCCGTTTCACTTTCTTCGCCCGGCGTTTTGGGTGGCTTCTCAGCAAGCAGTCCCTGCGGACGGGCGAGCAGGATTACCTCCAATAACGCGCCGATGAGGAAAACACGAATCGACGAGGCGCGCGTAACCAGCGCGTCGGGAAGCACCCTTGTCGTCAAGTACTCAGTGCCTGACCACACGCCCCAAATAATCAGCGCGCCAAGGATCGCTCCCTTGTTGTTCCCGCTTCCACCTGAAATAAGCATGACCCACACGAGGAAGGTTGCGAACATGGGATCAAAAGCGGTTGGGCTAATGAACGAGGTGAAGTGCGCATAGAGCGAGCCCGCAACTCCCATGATCATCGAACCGAGCACGAAGGCTTCGACGCGGAATCGCAACAAGTTCTTGCCGGCAGCTTGCACCGCGCGCTCGTTCGCCCGAATTGCTCGGAGAACGCGGACCCACGGCGAATGGAAAAGGCGGTTTACCGTGAGATAGGTCAGACCCACGAAAAGCAGTACCAGCACCATAAAGAGCTCTGCATCGAACCCATCGAGCAGCCCGGCAACGGGTTGCGGGATGGAGGGGATCCCACGAACCCCGTTCGTGAGCCATCCTTCGTTCTTGAGCAGCAGTCGGACGATCTCGGCGATCCCAATACTCGCGATGGCGAGGTAATCTCCCCGCAAGTTCAGAGTGATCAATCCAACAACGGTTGCGAGAATACCGGCTACGATTATCGCGCCGACTACGCCCACCACGAACGGCATTCCGAATCCGCCGAGATGATTCGAGCTCTGCGGGGTCGTGAGAATAGCCGCCGTGTACGCACCAACGGCAAAGAACGCCGCGACACCAATGTTGATCTGCCCCGTGTATCCCCACTGGATATTCAGCCCCAGCGTGAGGATCATGTATATGCCGCTTAGGCTGATGAAGAAAACGAGATAGTTGAGCAAGCCCGCAAACGTCATGCTTTTCCTCCAAACAGCCCGGTTGGGCGAGCCACGAGCATGATGACCATGATCGCAAACGCGATGGCCGGTTTGTACGCCGGAGAGATGATGGTCGTGGAGAGCTCCTGCGCGAGTCCGATCACGAGTCCGCCGGCGATCGCACCGTAGTAATTCCCGATTCCGCCGAGAATTGCTGCAGCAAAGACCGGCAGCAGAATGCGCCAGCCCATGATGGGGTTGAGTCTGGTGTCGATGCCGAGAAAGATCCCGGCCGCCGCAGCCAGGCCCGCTGCGATTATCCAGGTCCACATGACCACTCGGTCGGTGTTAATTCCCGTCACGCGGGCCAGATCCGCATTGTCCGCCATGGCTCGCATGGCTTTCCCCATTTTCGTTTTCGTAAGAAAGAGATGAAGCGCGGTGACCAGGACGATTGTCCCAGCCAGAATCAAAAGCTGGCCCGGCTTTATCCGCAGCCCGAAGAACTCGTAGGGCATGCTGATACCCTGACGATAAATCTGATTATCCGGTCCCCACACCACCTGTACGATACTTCGCAGCATGAGGGCAACCCCGACCGAGCTTATGAGCATTATTACCGGTTGAGAATGAGCCATCCTCAACCGTCGGTAGAGAAGTCGGTCGAGGCCGACCGCGAAGAACGCAGTTGCGGCAACGGCAAATGGGAACACTAGATAGACCGGCAGGGAAAACACCGAGACCCCAACAAACGCGAAGTACGCGCCGAGCGTGATGACATCGCCATGCGCGAAGTGCGCAAAGCGTAGAATTGCGAAGATCAGTGATACACCTATCGCGCCGAGCGTAATGATGCTCCCGAGTACGACGCCGTAAATTACAAGCTGCAACAGAGTGGTCAACTTCTTCCTCCAGAGCCCGTCATTGGTTTTCGCGATCATCCACCGAGAAACATCTCGGCGATGTGCGGGTCGTTGAGAAGTGCCTGTGCCGTATCTTCGTGCCGGTTGCGTCCCATCACCAAGACGTAGCCGCGGTCAGAGAGCTCGAGGGCTCGTCGTGCGTTTTGCTCCACCATGAGGATGCCGACGCCGCTATCGTTTATGGCCCTGATGCGTTCAAAGATTTCATCGACGAATAGCGGTGACAACCCTGCCGAGGGCTCATCGAGGAGGAGGAGCGAGGGCTCCAGCATCAGGGCGCGTCCGATAGCCACCATTTGACGCTGTCCTCCGGAGAGCGTGCCGGCCGATTGTTTGGTCTTTTCGAGAAGTGGCGGGAACAGTTGAAAGACGCGGTCAATGCTATCGGAGATGTCGCCGGTCCGGATGAAGGCGCCCATCTCGAGGTTTTCGCGGACCGAGAGCGAGGGGAATACATTGTACTCCTGCGGCACGTAACACATGCCACGCCGCACCACCTGATCGGCGCGCAGCCGGGTTATATTTCCGCCGTCGAACGAAACGGACCCTTTGCGAATACCGATAAGCCCGAAAATGCCCTTCATGAAGGTAGACTTGCCTGCACCATTCGGGCCTACGATCGACACGATCTCACCGGGATACAGTTTTATGCTGACGTCGTGGAGAATGTCCGTCGACCCGTACCCGCAATACACGTTGTTGGCTTCGAGCAGCGGAGAGACCTCACTCATACTTCCAGCGTCCCTCCCAAATAGGCTCCCTGAACTTCTCGGTTTGCCTTTATCTCGTCCATGTGCCCCTGCGCCAGGACCGCTCCCTGAGCCATGACAACGACCGGGTCACAGAGCTCGGCGATGAGGTCGAGGTCATGCTCGATGATACAAAAGGTGTAACCAAAATCTCGATTCAGTCGGCGGATGTCTCCGGAGAGCTGTTTGAGCAAGGTGCGATTAACGCCGGCGCCCGGCTCATCGAGGAGCACGAACTGCGCATCCGACATCATTGATTTCCCGAGCTCTAAGAGTTTTTTCTGCCCCCCGGATAAGTTGCCGGCATACTCATTACGGAGTTCCGGGAGCCCGAGGTAGTGAAGCACGTTTTCCGCGCGACGCCTGATCGAAGCGTCCTGCGTTTTTACCTTGTCCCAGCGCAATAGGCTGGTGAGTACAAGCTCCCCGGATTGTCCGGGCGGCACGAGCATGAGATTTTCGAGCACCGTCATGCGATCGAACTCGTGAGGGATTTGAAACGTCCGCACGATTCCGAAGTCGAGAAGCTTGTGCGGCGGCATCCCACTTATAACGATGTCGTCTTTAAGTATGCGACCTGAGTCGGGTTTTTCGAATCCGGAGATAATGTTGAACAGCGTCGACTTACCGGCGCCGTTTGGGCCGATCAAACCCGTAATGGAGCCTTCTTCTATCTGAAAGCTACATTTGTTGACAGCGTGAATACCGCCGAATGTTTTTACTACATTCTCGATGCTTACCATACGCGCTCAGTGTATAAATCCTTGCCAATCGTGCAAGAATATGAAAGATGCGCCGGTCGGTCAAGACGCCGCACCGGCGATTTCGTGGCACTCGGCAGGCAGGTGGAGCGCGGGTACCTGTGGGGTGCGCGAGCCTCCGCTCACCCTCTTGTCAAACGCCGATTTCCTCGAGCTGTGCTCGGGAGCGCTTTTCTTCCTCCAACGATGTGCGCAGGGTCTCGGCGGTCTCCCCGTACTGCAGTTTCGTTGCAAGGCTGAGCGAAGTTGAGAGGGCCGCAGCGACGTAGCCCGCGACTCGCCTCAGGAACGCCATTACAGCCGCGCCGCGAACCTCGGGATCGGATATCTGATCTATCTCACGGCTTTCCCGCACGATCCCCTCCGCTGCGGCGCAGTGCGTTTCATCAGTCGAGAACTCGTAGGTATTGGCGAGGCCGTTGATGTGCTCCCGATACCGTCGAAGTGACTCGCGCCGCGCCGACACGAGATCGGATATTTCGGCATTTGCGGAGGTTTCGGCGATACGATCGAGGGCTGCCTCGAACTGATTTGCAGCGCTGTACATATCCTGCAATTGCCGGGTCAGAAAGTCTTCGTATGTATTAACATTTACCATTTTGGTAAGGTATGTCTGCCTCCAATACGAAGTCAAGTAAGATTCGCGCCGTCGGGGTTCGAGGACCACTGTCTCGACCTCTTCGTGGAAGCCGGTGTGCGACCGTTAGGATAGTCGGGCGATGGCGTTATCGTTTATCGTGGACGA
>JAAAOR010000092.1 GCA_009908735.1 Spirochaetota bacterium
GTGGCTTTCAGGGCCTCTGGCGGGGTGGTTCGAGTGCCTGACGTCGGCTCTTTTACGCCACAGGAAATCCGCGCTGGCGGAGTGATTCTCGGTATGGCGATCGACCGGAAACGAGGCCGGCTTTTCGTCTCTGAGCAGTCCGATGTGTACGCGATGGCTTTGAACGGCTCGAACGAAAGAGCGTTGAATTTAACTGCGTCCCTGGCGCCCGGCCCGAACGGCTACTTTCAGGGGCTGGCCGTCGATCCGGTGGGAAATCTCTACATCGCCCAATCAGCTCAGATCAGCCACGTCGATCCGGAAACATCCGAGGTTCTTGGCACGCGAAGCGTCGTCCCGTATGACCTGTCAGACGTGATGGTACGACCGGACGGAGTCTATGCTCTCGTACACTCAAGAGATCAGGAAAGCGCTCAGGCGGATGTGGCAATCGTGCGGTTCAACTTTGCCCTGACGAAGATCACCGGCACCTACGGCACGGGAGTAGCTCCGGCAGAAGGCAAGCCTGGGAGTTTCTTTGGACCTCGCAGATTCTTGTCCGAAACGAATCGAGAGATAACCGTCGCGGACACGGACGGTTCAACGGTTGCGCGGATAGTGCAGATCGAGGATTTGAGTGGCGCCGGATGGCGTGAATATGGCCAGGCGGACGGCGGTGCGAGCAACGGGTTTGCCGGGGAGTTTGAGTTTGTGGGATACACGTGGGGTGGATTCTAGTTGCGATCGACAATGTTAAGCGTTAGACTGCGGCTATTCCTGACCCCTGGCTCACGGCCCGTGACGCGATTCAATCGTGGCTGCGAAATCTCTAAGGAGGAGTCCCCACATGATCGTCCGCATCATCACCGTAAACGTCAAACCCGGCAAGGAATCGGCGTTCGAAGAAGCGACGAAGAGGAACCACGAAGGCTCGCTGCAGGAGCCCGGCGTGCTTCGCTTCGACGTCCTCAAAGACCGCGACACACCGCGTCGCTATTACCTCTACGAGGTCTACCGCGACGAGGCCGCCACGCGGGCCCACAAAGAGACCGCGCACTACGCGGCATGGAAGGAGGCGGCGCCGGACTTCGTGGAAGGTGAGCGCGCGTCGGTGGCGTGTGATGTCGTGGCGCCGGAAGAAGAGAACGCCTGGTGACTCGAGCTTTCGGATAACCCTTTGACCACGAGTCCGCAAGGGCGCTGTCGATTTTCCGTATTCACAGTTGAAATTACCCGAGTTCCAGACTAATCTATTTCCGAGTGGTGTGCGCCGGTCACCGTATCGGCTCGGATAGCATGGCTCATGGGGGAGACATGATTGGTTTCTGGGCTCGAGTCGCTAAGTTTACGGTTGTGTTGACTACGGCCACGCTGGTTTCCGGCTGCATGAACGCCTCCATGTTGCAGACAGGGACTGCTGAGACCGCAATATCCATTCAGCAGGCTCCGGCGGGGATCAGCGAGATATAGCTGACAATCAGGGGGCCGGGTATGTCGACTATTTCCCGGACCCTAACGCCTGACACCGAATCCCTCATTCTCGAGATCCCAATTGGGCCGGATCGCGTCTTTGAGGTGAGTGCGGGCGGCTACAGTGCGCGGGTGGTGCGGGCTGTCACCGCGGGCGGCATTAACGTCGCTTTGTCGCTTTCGGTTCCTGCGGAAGGAACGTTGTTGTTCGCGCGGGGGACATACGACACGCAGAGCGCAGAGATCACCGCGGCCGACCTGTACACGATAGACGCTGCCGGCGGTAGCGAGCAACAATTGACCAATTCCAGCCCCCCGGTAACTGGATTCGGTTGGTCGAGCGACGGAAACTGGATCCTCTTGATCAGCACGTTGGACGATCAGGCGGGAGAGCTATACCGACTAAGTGCGGGCGGCGGGTCTTTCGACCGTCTCACCACGAACACCGCAGCTGAGACTATCGGCGGGATAGAGCGAAACGGTTCTCGCATCGCGTACGCCTATGACGGTGGCAACGGCTCGGTCGTAGTCACAACAGACATCGGGGCGCCGTCACCGTCTGAAACGATCGTCACGACGGCTGCGGGCTTCAGCTATTCTCAGACCTCGATCGACTCCGCTTCCGGCGGATCCATCGCCGTTTCAGCTGATGTCGTCGACGCCTGGTCACCCGACGGGACGAAGCTGATCTACTCTCGCGACGAGCTGAGCTCCGTGGGAGCCGGGCTGGCCGGCAGGCTGTATTTCACCGGGGATGGCGGTCAGACGGAGACGGCCATAAGCACTGCCGCCGAGGCCGCGACGGGTGCGCAATGGCTGCCGGACGGGTCGGGTATCCTGTTTACCCAGACGGAGAGCTCCAGCACCGGGGATATGGACCTCTATATCCACGACATCGCCGCTCAGGCTACATCGCCTCTCACCGCGTCGACCGTGGTAGACCGCAATCCGCGTGTGTCACCCGACGGCACTGCCGTGCTGTTCGATCGATATGACCCGCAAACGTTTTCGAGCGAGTACAGGGTGGTCGATGTTGCTTCAGGCAGCGAAACCCAGCTGACCGACCCTGCCGAGTTTGTTGCATACTACGCTCAATGGATCGGGGGCACCAACGAGATCAGCTTGCTCGGGATCGATGTGGCAACTTCGGCCGCACAAATCCGCATCTACTCCAGTTCCGGCGCGCTTCTCGACACCGTGGAAAACTCCCAGCTGCTGCAAGGCTACCCCTCCCAGTGGAGCGCGAACGGCGCCGCGGCATCGGTAATGCTTGAGACTGGAAGTGGAGACTTCGACCTCTACCTCCTCTCCCGCACCACGGGTGAGCTCTCCCCGATCACGGACACGCCGGCGGCGGAAATCGGCGGGTACTGGCGGCCTTGACCGGTGGCCTCGGCCGCCGGGCCCCCGCGCGGCGGCCGAGGCCCGCCCTCACCCCAGAAACTGGTACAACGTCATCATCGTGGCAAGCAGGACCATCCCGCCGCCGATCAGCCACTCGTGCACGCGCAGTTGGCGGTCGACGTGCTGGAAACGTGCGTCCGAGTGGGCCCGCGCATCCTCGAAGCGCTTGTCCATGTGCGCCTGTTGCTCTTTGAACCGCTCGTTCATGTAGGCAAGCTGGGCATCGAAGCGCTTGTCCATATGGGTCTGGTGAGCGTCGAAGCGGTGATTCATGTCTTCGAAGCGTTGGTTCATATGGGTCTGGTGAGCGTCGAAGCGCTGATTCATGTCTTCAAAGCGTTTGTCGCTGGCGTCGAAGCGGGCGATCATGACCTCGCGCTGAGCCCTGAGCTCGTCCTCGACGCGGATAATGCGCTCCTGGAGATCAAACACCTCGCGGGGGAGCCACTCATTCAGGTGGGATCTGACGTAGACACCAACTTGTTCCAGATCGTCACGTGATAGCGACACGAACAGCCTCCTGCACTGGTAGTCTACCACCTGCTACGGGCATTTTGAACCTGCTGATTGTATTCCGGTGCCAATTCCTCTGCGACCCGCGGCAGAAGGCGGCCGAGCGGCGCATCGATGCGCAGGGTGGCGAGGGGGTCGCCGCGTGTCTCGCCCATGTTGGTGATGACCACCGGTGTTCCGGCCTCGGCGGCCCGTTTCACGAACCGAAATCCCGACCACACGGTCAAAGATGATCCGATCACCCACAACAGCTCGGCGGCATCGACGGCTGACGCTGCGGCGTTGACGCGAGGCCGCGGCACGTTCTCCCCGAAGAAAACCAGATCGGGCTTGAGCACTCCGGCGCAGCGGCTGCACGTCGGCACGGAGAAACTGCTCGCGAGCTCCCGCGGGAGCTCGGCGTCGCCGTCGGGGGCGATCTCCGCGGTCAGGGATAGCCACGAGGGATTTGCCGCGAGAAGACGGTCCTGCAGGGCGTCACGATGCTCGGTGCGGCCGCATTCGAGGCACACGACTTGCGCGAGGGAACCGTGGAGTTCGATGACATCCATCGCACCGGCGGCCTGGTGCAGCCCGTCGACGTTCTGGGTGATGATCGACGTGACGGTGCCGGCTGTCTGCAGCCGCGCCAACGCGTAGTGGCCGGCGTTCGGGCCGACGTCCTTCATCCGGGGCCAGCCGATGGTGTTTCGCGCCCAGTAGCGGCGCCGTGCCTCTGCGCTTGCCGTGAACTCTCGGTACTGAATGGGACTCCGGGTGCGAAGCGACCCCGTCGGGCCGCGGTAGTCGGGAATGCCCGACTCGGTACTCAGTCCCGCTCCGCTGAGTACGGTAACCCGCCGGCCGCGAAGCAGGTCGACAAGCCGGGAGATTTCGGAGGCGGGAGCATCATGCTGATAGGCTGCGAGCTGATCGGTGTCGGTGTCCACGGCGAAAGGGTAGCTATCGCGCACCGCCCTCGTCAATGAGACGGCATGGCCGAGCGGCTCGAGCGTCCGGAATCGGAATCCGCCAGCTTGACAAGGCATGCGATTAGTAATACTATTACAGTAAGAGTACGACAATGCGCGTGACCGAGAAAGGGCAGGTTACTATCCCGCAGCAGATTCGCAAGGCGCTCAACATCAAGCCCTCGAGCGAGGTGGAGTTCGTGCTCGAGGGCGACCACGCGATCGTGCGGCCAGTGGCCCAAACGGATGCCGTTTCCGAGCGGCTCGAACGCTACCGCGGCGCGGCCGCCACCGATATGTCCACAGAAGATATCCTCGCGCTGACTCGCCGATGAGAGCGGTACTCGTAGACTCGAGTGTAGTGCTCGACCTTTTCACGGAGGATCCGGTCTTCTGTGATCGCTCCGTGGCGGAGCTTGCCCGCTGGGGAGCAACGCACGAGCTCGCAATAAACGACATCGTATACGCGGAGGTTTCGGTTGGGTTCAGCCGCATAGAAGATCTTGAAGCGGCTCTCTTCGGCGCGGGCTTCCTGCGCATATCAATGCCGACAACCGCTCTGTTTCTCGCAGCGAAGGCATTTGCTGCATACCGCCGCCGCGGCGGTGCGAAACAGGCAATTCTTCCGGATTTCTTCATTGGTGCCCACGCCGCGGTAACGGAAATGTCGCTTCTCACGCGGGACGTCGCGCGTGTGCGCACCGCTTATCCGTCGGTCAGCACAATCGAGCCGTAAGTTCTTCGTCTGATGCGTGCCGTGGCAGCGCCTCTCTACTCCTACACTACTCGTACTTGTAACCGCCGGGGTCCGTTTCGAGCTCCACGCCGAGGCCAATGACCATGCGATTTACGAAATTGAAGTAGGAGACGACGAGGGTTGCATCGAGGATGGCGCGATCGGAGAGGCCTTCTGCGCGCAGCGCATCGGTGGGATCGTCGCGTTCGGCGGCGCCCGGGTCGGTTGTCAGCTGCCGGGCATAGTCACATAGCGCGCGGTCGACCGGGGAGAGGTCGAGCTCCCGGTAGTTATCGCCAAGCCTCTCCGCCCGCCCCGGTTCCTTCCAGAAATGCTCGAGCGCTTCGAGGTGATGGCGCCGGCAGTAGGTGCACTCGTTCGCCCGCGAGACGACGACCGCCATCATCTCGCGCTGATAACGTTTGAGCGGCGACTTCCCGAACATCACGCTCATGTAGAGGTCCATGTGATTGGTGATGGTCTCGGGATTCAGACTCTGAATCTTGTGAACTTCGGCGACCTTGCCGCGGCTCCGCTCGATCTCGTCGTAGATCTCTTTGAGGCGGCCGTCGGCGTCCTCGGGCTGGATGACGTCAATGCGTGGCATGCGGAGAGTGTAGCACCGTTTGCACCCTGGATACACAAAAAAACGGCCCCCACCGTTGCACGCGGTGCGGGGCCGGGAACGGATTGCGGTTGCCGGCGGACCGGCAACCGCAGTGCCACCACAGTGTGGAGACTAGGCGGCGGAGGACGAAACTACCTGGTCCTCCTTGAAGCCCTGCTCCTGACTCAGCTGCGTAGATACCGCGTTGAGCATGGCCCCGTAGATAATCTTCGAGGATATGTCGGCGACAGTGAAGGTTATCTGCTGCGCGACGATGGCGAAGCCGTAGCTCGCAATACCCCACTCCAACAACAGTGGCATGAGATACGCGCCGGGATACAGAAACCAGGACACGAAGAACAGCGGCAGGATGCGGCCAAAGAGCTTTTGCGCACCCGAGCCCTGCATGTTGGCCTGGCCTTCCTTGATGACACGGGTAATGAGGACCAGCACCCATATGAAAAAGACGGTAGAGATGGTGCCCCACACGAGCCACGCGCCCAGTCCCTCGTTGATCCGGCCGGGTTCATAATACTGACCAATGTAGCCGGTGATGATCATGAGTGAGCCGGCGGTGCTGAACTGGACCATGTATCGCCTGCGTGCGACACCGGCGATCCCGGCAACAAACAGAATCTGTATGAGCAACATCGGAACGTCGATGAGCCAGTTGAGATACCGATACCCGTTAGTAAAGAGCTCGGCTCCTTCTCGAAGCGCGTATGCCGACCCCGTAAAGGTATACGCATTGCTCCAACTATTCTGCTGCGAGAACAGAAGCAGCAAGGCGGAGACCATGACAACAACCGACAAAACAGACGACATGCGGTACTTCGGCATGTTCTGATTCTTTGTCAGCACAAAGTACAACAACGCAGAACCCATCGCCGCGTACCCGAGCGTGAGGATGTGGTTTACAACCTCGAACGCCTCGACAGAAATGGTAAACATCTCTGTGTCCATCGTTACACCTCCGTAAATTTCAGGTCGGACGGCAGCTCTACCGTCCTTTGTCTTGATTCCCTCCTATAGTACCAAGACATATCGGGGCTGTCAACTTTGTGTATAACGGAAACTCTACAAAAATGCTTTATACGGTATGCGTTTACCGGTTTACAAGCCAAGCTTGTGCGAAAGTACGACAATGTGGTAGGTTCATAGCAGCCCGAGGTGAAGTTATGGACTACCCGATACAGGTTGCGGCAAAGCGTACAGGACTCACGGCTTCCACGCTTCGAGCCTGGGAGCGTCGCTATGACGGTGTGAAACCCGACCGCGATCAGGCAGGACGACGACGCTACCCCGAAGAGCTCGTCGAGAAGTTGTCGCTGCTCTCATCACTCGTTCAACAGGGGTACCGAATCAGTGAGATTGCGCCACTGTCTCTTGCGGATTTGAGGACGTGCTACGGGCGCGTCACGGAACTGCCGGGCGAAGCGTATTCCGCAGTTTTCTCTTCGCCGGAAGCACCTTCGACTAGCCCCTCACCGACGGATGCTGTTGTGTCTCCGAAGGCTTCCGTCTACATCGACTCTGCAATTGAGGCGGTAAAGTCGCTCGACGATGTGACGTTGCAACGAGTCTTCGAAGAGGCAATGCTTGTTTTCGGCCGTCTCGACATCGTGGATGAGTTCCTCTTCCCGCTGCTCCATCGGGTGCAGGACAAGGTTACGAGCGGGGATTTTAAGCAGGTGCAGGTGAGCATGCTGCGCACCACAATGAGGTCGGCGGTTGCGTCCCTGTATACGCCTTCCGAAGATGATACCCTGCGCCCGAAGGTGGTCATCGGTGCACCGATTTCTCAGCACGACGATATGGGGCTGGTTGCCTCCGCCGTCCATTGTTACGCGGCCGGATGGCACCCCGTCGTGCTCGGCAGTGGAGTCCCGGCGGAGGAGATCGTTGAAGCCGCCTCCAGTCTCGAGGCGGCCGCGGTTGTACTATCGGTCGTGAGCTCTCGTTACGACCTCGCCGCGTGGGAGGAGCTCACCCGCGCACGCCGTGCCGTCGGTAGCGAGATCCCGGTATATTTCGGCGGGAGGATGCCGAAGCGGCTCGTCGACGATCTTGCCGAGGCCGGATTGCATTACCTCGAAGATATGACGGAGATGAGATCGGCTCTTTCCGCGCAGCCGACTCCCCGCTGACCTGGTGACGGTCGGTAGTGTACACTTCGCCGGTTATGCATCGCAACATCACGATCGGTCCCGATATCCGCACCTCGTTAGCGGTTTTCTTCGATTTTGCCTCGCCCAAAACCCAGAGCGCCGAGATCGCCTTCTCGCAAGAGCTGGAGAAGCGAATGGCTGCCGGGCCGGCTCGCCTGCGCCGGCTGCGGGAGGAGGGGCGGGCGGTTTACGGCATTACCACCGGCTTCGGGCCACTCGTAGAGCACGGGGGACGAGCCGACAGCGCACACCAGGAGCATCTGCTCGAGCATCTGGCAACGGGTGTCGGACCCGATCTCCCGGTCGATGCGGCGCGCGCGACGATGCTCGAGCGGCTCATTACGCTGGGCAAGGGCCACAGCCTCTGCCGCCGTGAGGTGCTCGATGGGCTTCGCGCGGCGCTGAGCGCGGGCTTCGTCCCTGCCATACCCGCGCTCGGCTCCGTCGGCGCAAGCGGTGACCTGACTCCTCTCGCCCATGTGGCGCGAGCACTTCTCGGTGCGGGCGAGGCACTCCACGGCGAGCGCCGAGTGCCGGCACGGGAGGAGCTCTCTCGCCTCGAGCTTTCCCCGATAAGCTTGCAGGGTCGCGACGGACTTGCGCTGGTGAACGGCACGAGCGCGAGCACCGCCCTCGCCATCCTTTCGTGGTGGAGCATCGCCTCGGTCTTTCCCGTTGCCATTGTCTCCTCTGCGCTGATGATCCGGGCCCTCGGCTTGCCGTTGGAGGCCTACGACGCACGCCTCCACCGCGCACGCGGTCAAGTGGGGCAAATTGCCGTGTCGGATGCGCTGCGTCATGCGCTTGGGCGTACCGCCGGCGGCGGATCCCCACAGACCCCGATGTTGCAGGCAGCCTATTCCTTCCGCTGCATTGCCCAGATCCTCGGCCCCCCGCTCGAATCGCTTCGAGAAGCGGCCGTGAGCCTCGAGCGAGAGCTCAACGGGGTCACCGACAACCCTTTCTTTGGTGATGCGGACGATGAGATCCTGCACGGCGGCAATTTTCACGGACACGTCGTCGCACAGCTGGCCGACAGCCTCTCACTTGCCGTGGCGAACATTGCGGTCTTACTCGACCGCCAAATCGCGCGGGTAACCGATCCCCTTCTGAACGGGGCACTGCCCGCGTTTCTCTCCCCCGTCGACATCGGGCCGAACTCCGGGCTCATGGGTGCTCAGGTGACCGCGACCGCGCTCACCGAGTGGCTCTGCTCCTCGGCTTCCTCCCGTAGCATGCTTTTCAGCCGTTCCACGAATGCCGCCAATCAGGACGTAGTCAGCATGAGCACGGGCGCCTCCTGGCGGCTCTACGAATCGACGGCTCGTCTGCGGGAGCTTGTCGCAATTCACCTCCTCACGGCGGTGCAGGCAGGGGAGATGTCGGAGGTTCGAGACGCGACGGGATTGTCTGAGTTGGTCCGTGCGGCCTCCGCCCCGCTGGAGGAGGATAGGAGTCTGGCTCCGGATATCCGGCTCCTCGCCGGGCGCCTGCGACCGGACGCAGAGATCGGCAGGGAGTTCAGAGCGGAGCCCGGCTGGGAGCTCCTCTTCCCGAATGGAGAAGCGCACTGAGAAGCACGCGAGTGATCGCGCTTGCGGCCCGGTCCGCGTGATGCTATGATCGCGCTGCATGCGGGTGAAGACACGGCTGAGGAACATGGTGATTCGTGGTCTCACGCAGTCGATGGACGTGAAAACGATGACCCACATCGCCCGACGGCTCATCGACAACTACGACGTCCACCAGCGATCGGGCTTTCCCGGTAGTGTGCCCATTCCCAACCAGGAGGCCGCTCGGCAGATCGTCGAAGACATGATTGAGGAACAGCAGTTCCTCGCCTTCATCAGCCTGCTCATGGAGGTGAACCGGTCGGGTTTCGTCGGGCGCAAGTATCGCATTCCGCGGATGAAAGACATCCTCCTCGAGGTCATGGAGGCGGGCTACAGTTTCGACACCGAGCACCGCGTGTTCGTCGAGAACGCGGGACAACGCCGCACGCGCAACTGGGGCGTGCTGCTCGGCGGTCAACGCTACACACTGGCATTCCTCATCATGGACATTGTTAAGAACTCGGAGCTGGTACGAACCTACGATCAGGAGACGATCTCCCGGCTCTACCGTGATGTGCGCAAGCTCATGCAGCGGGTCGTGGAGAAGCGCGACGGCCGCCTGTGGTTGTGGGAGGGTGATGGCGGGCTTGCCGCGTTTTATATGGGAGACACAAACATCGCCGCGGTGCACAGCGGTATGGAGATCCTTCACGAGCTGTTTCTCTACAACCACCTCTGGAGCTCGCTCGACGAGCATGTCGCGGTGCGCCTGTCGGTGCACTCCGGGCAGGTGGAGTACCGGGAGCAGATCGACTCGATCGAGAGCCCCGTTCTGGAAAAAGCCCGGCATATCGAGTCGAGAATCGCCGGTGCGAACGAGCTTGCCATCAGCGAGCTTGTCTACGACACCGTTGACCCCGTGGTCGCGAAATGGTTTCGCGAAAATGCCGTAGCTGATGAGAGCTACTACCGCTACGCGCTGGAGTTCGCGGAATAAATGAAGGTGCACCTGTTCTCCAACGGCTCACACGCCGCCTCAGCGTTTGCCGCGCTCAAGCGCAGTCGACGTTATGACCTCGAGATTTCCGAGCCCTCCGATCCCCGGCGTGCCATTCGCTCTTGTGATCCTGGGGAGTTCGTCTATGTTGATGTGAGCCACCTCGAGGGCGAGGAGCTCGTCGTCTTCGCGCGGAAGCTTACGCGGGTCGCAAGCTGTCCCTTCGGACTCGTTCATGCAAGCGACGGGCCGGCCGACCCCTCGCGCCTGTTCTTTGCCGGCGCCTCCGATTACATCGGAGCGAGCGCTCTCGAGCTCGGCATCACAACCAAGCGCATGGACGAGGTGATGCGATTCATCGAGCACCGCGAGGTCGAGCATCGCGAAGCGCTCGAGGCCGGCTCATCTGCCGCCGCCGCGGTCGACACGCCCGGGGATGCCGCCGCCGCACCCGATTCGAGTCGATACATCCTCTCCGGGACCGACTGGGACGGCATCGAGCCCTCTCACGAGTACACCTTCTGGCTTCTCCTCGCGGAGCTCGACGACATTTCCCGATACGCGAATCAAACGAGCGGAACGTATACCGAAGAGCTTGTCGCGGCGTTTCGCAAACGGGTGACCGATGCCGTTGAGCACTACAACGGTCGCGTGTGGATCTGGAAGAAGACGGGGGGGCTCCTACTCTTCCCCTTCGACGGGTCCACTTGCAACCCGATCGTCCCCATGATGCGGCTGGTTCTCAACCGGGCCATCGCCGACGTGGAACACTACGGGCTGAAGTCGGACAGCTCCTTCCGCCTCGCGTTGCATCTGGGGAACACGGTTTTCGAAAGCGAGGGGCGAACCGGCGGAATCGTCTCGGAGACGGTGAACTTCATCTTTCATCTCGGTCAGCGCTACCTCGAGCCGGGCGATGTTGGGGTTACCGCCGAGGCCTTCTCCTTTCTCCCGTCGTCTCTCAAACCCTACTTCGAGCGCTCGGCTTCGTTCGAAGGGCATCGCATCGCACGCCTGCGCCGCTTTAGTAGAGCCGCACCGCCGAAGTCTTGAAGGCGAGGTGGACCTCCGCGCCGGGGCCGAGGCCGAGCTGCTCGACTGCGTAGGAAGTAACGAGTGCCGACATGATTACCCCATTGCAGTCGACATCGATGCGGCGCACTCCCTCGTAGGGCGCGATCGCGGTAACACGGCCGTGGAACCGGTTCTGGGCGCTGCTTCGCAGTGGTTCCGTCGAGACGATAATGTCGTCCATGGGAATGACCGCCGCCTCCGCGTCGCCGTCCTGCGCCGGTGCCCGGATGACAACGGGCGCCGCCTGCCTGCCGCCGGAGCTTGAGCCGCGGGCAACTCGAAAGTAGGTGAAGTACTCGTCGGTTTGCTCAACGCCACCGTGGAAGATCGCGTTACGATCACCATGAATCCTTCCGGCTTCCATGGGATACACCGCAGTGGCCAGCCGGTACGCGGTGGCCAGGTTATGTGTGGTGATGACGATGGTTGTGTTGCGGCGGTTCGCCTCGCGGAGAGCCTGCTCGATTGCCCGGACGGACTCGGGATCGATGTTGCTCGTCGGCTCATCGAGGAGCAGGAGCTCCGGATGCACCGCGAGCGCCCGGGCGATAGCAACCCGTTGCTTCTCGCCCCCCGATAGCCCGGTGGCCCGACGATCTGCAAAGCCCTCGAGGCGCACCGCGGCAAGTGACTCAAAGACGCGCGCCTCGAGATCGCGGGCGTTGGGCTCACGGAGCTTTACCACGTAGTGGATGTTTGCGGCGACGCTTTCATGGAAGAGATAGGGCTTTTGGTGCACCAGTACCGATCGGGTTCGAAGCATGCTCCGTCCCCTTGCCGTGTGCGGTGGTCCAGTGCGCCCCCGCCGCGTCGCAATCGACTCGCCCCACAGACGCACGTCACCCGCCGACGGCGAGAGCAAGCCATTCAGCACTTTTAACAGGGTGGTTTTGCCCGACCCGTTGTGCCCCGTGAGCACGGCGATGTCACCTCTGTCGATGCTGAGGCCGTCCACCGTGAGCACGGGCTCGTCGCCGTATGCAAAGCTCAGCCCCTCGACCTCGATGAGGGAACGCCCGGCGGCGCCCCGCAGGTCCCGCTCATCACGCATACTCACGGCGTACCATCCAGTTGAGTGCGGCATTCACGGCAAAGGCAATGATGATGAGGATCATGCCGAGGGCAAGGGCGAGGGAGAAGGCCCCCCTCTGCGTCTCGAGGGCAAGCGCCGTGGTCATGGTGCGAGTGTACCAGCGGATATTTCCGCCGAGCATCATCGAGATGCCCACCTCGCCGATGACCCGACCAAAGCCCGAGAGCACCGCCGAGAGAATCGCGATGCGCGTCTCAGAGAGAATCTTGAAGAGCATCTGCATGGGGCTTGCGCCGAAGGTCACGAGGGTTTCGCTGAGCTCCGAGTCGATGCGGCTCAGCCCGCCGTAGA
>JAAAOR010000002.1 GCA_009908735.1 Spirochaetota bacterium
GAGCGGGGCCGGCTCACGGCGGACGCCCGGGCCGCGGGGGAGTCGCTCGAGGACGTCGCGCGCTGCGCGCGCTACAGCTTCCTCGCCGAGGTTTGTCACCGCCGTGGCGCCCGTGTGCTTGCGGTGGGCCACACCCGCGACGATCAGCTTGAGACCGTGCTAATGCGACTCTTGCAGGGTACGGAGCTCGACGGGCTCTCCGGTATGAGGCCGTGCGCACCGCTTCCCCTCGACCGATCGATAACCCTCGTTCGTCCGCTTCTCGAGATGGAACGTTCTGCCCTACGCAGGTATCTGCAAGAGGCAGGGGTCGGCTTCACCGAAGACCAATCGAACACCGACACGCGGTTCCTCCGCAATCGCCTCAGGCATGAGGTATTGCCGGCCGTCGAGGCTGCCTTTCCTGCCGCACGCAGTGCAGTGGCCGCAACTGCAGGGCGGCTGTCGGAGGTTGCCGACTACCTTGCCACAGAGGCCGAGGGCGCCATAACTTGGCATGCGGGATGCTCTATCGGAGGAGCTGCGACCGAGCTGAGGGCAGACCGCGAGACGTTTTTCAGGTTGCCGGGACCGGTGCGTCGGCGAGTGCTTTTTGCTGCAGCGGACAGGATCGGTGCGAGGCGACGGCGCCTTCCATACCGCTTTCTCGACTCGGTGCCGGCGGTCGACCCGGGAGGGGGTCCTCGTCTGGTCGCCCGGGGCCACGGCCTGCGAATCGAGCTCGAGGGTCGGTGGATCCGCTGTCGGCGTGATATTGTCCCAAACGGCGATCGTGGCTATCTTTACTGCATAGCTTATCGTGCGGATGTCGACGAGAGTTCGAACGCAGCGCTGGAGCTCGAGGTGCTCGGGAGCCACGGTGAACGCGAGCTCGTGCGCCTCCGACAGGATCAGCTCTCGTTCCCGCTGATCGCACGGCCGCGACAGGCGGGAGACAGCATTCGTCTCGCGGGAGGACGGCGGACGCTCAAGCGGGTGTTTCAGGACCGTTCCATTCCCCGGGATGTGCGCGACATGGTACCGGTGCTCGAGGACAGACTCGGGATCGTCGGCGTCTGCGGCGTCGTTTCCGGTGTTTCGGGCGTGTGGCGGTTCGGCGTTCGCGCCGGGGCCGAAGCGTCGTATACTGCTCCAGTGCGGGCGGTGCTAGACTTCAATGAGGTAATCAGTTCGTATGCAGGACAACAATCAGGACGATAACGGCAATCGCGGTCCGGGACCGCCGAAGTTCAATCTGGGAAACAACCGGTTCGCGTTTGTCTTCCTCATGATCATCATGGGCATGTTCATGCTCGTGCTGTTTCAGGACAACACCTCGCAGGGCCGCGAAATTCCCTATTCGCAGTTCCTCGGCTACCTCTCCAACGGAGAGGTGGAGTCCGTGGAAATCCTCGACCAGTACGAGATTCAGGGAACGCTCAAAAATCGCACCGGTGAAAGCCGGTTGTTCATGACCAACATACCCTACTTCGATGACAACCTCGTGACGCTGCTGCGGGAAAACGGCGTGCGTTTCTCCGGCTCTCCAAAGCCGATGTCGCCGCTTCGCATCTTTCTGGAGATGCTCCCCTGGGTGATCTTGTTTCTCTTCGTCTGGTTCATGTTCCGGCAGATCCAGGGAAGCGGGAACAAGGCGTTTTCCTTTGGCAAGAGCCGAGCGAAGAAGTTCGTGGATGAGGGCAAAAAGGTGATCTTCAACGACGTGGCGGGTCAGAAAGAGGCCAAGTACGAGCTCGAGGAAGTGGTCGAGTTTCTGAAAAACCCGGCTCGTTTCACCAAGATCGGGGCACGCATTCCAAAGGGTGTACTTCTTGTCGGTATGCCGGGTACTGGTAAGACGCTCCTCGCGAAGGCCTGTGCCGGTGAGGCGGATGTGAGCTTTTTCCATATGTCGGGCTCGGATTTCGTGGAGATGTTCGTCGGCGTCGGCGCAAGCCGAGTGCGTGACCTTTTTGAGCAAGGGCGCAAGAACGCGCCCTGCATTCTCTTCATAGACGAACTGGACGCGGTCGGTCGCACCCGTGGTGCAGGTTACGGGGGCGGTCATGACGAGCGTGAGCAGACGCTAAACCAGATGCTCGTTGAGATGGACGGGTTCGACACGAAGGACGGGGTGATCATCCTGGCGGCCACAAACCGGCCGGACGTCCTCGACCCGGCGCTGCTTCGACCTGGACGCTTTGACCGGCAGGTGGTCGTCGATATGCCCGACCTGCAGGAGCGCCACGCCATCCTAAAGATCCACGTCTCGAAGATTCCGGTCAGCGACACGGTCGACGTAATGAGGGTCGCCCGTGCAACGCCGGGCAGCTCGGGAGCGGACCTGGCAAATCTCGTGAACGAAGCTGCGCTGTACGCGGCGCGGAAGAACAGGGATTCCGTTGAGATGGAGGACTTCGAGGAGGCGCGGGACAAGCTTTTGATGGGTGTTGCGCGCACGTCGAAGGTCTTTACCTACGAGGAGAAGCTGAAAACGGCGTACCATGAGGGCGGGCACGCGCTGCTGCACTACTACTGCACGCATGCCGATCCGCTCCACAAGGTGACGATCGTACCGCGCGGCCGGGCGCTGGGGCTGGCAATATCGCTCCCCGAGAAGGATGCCTACAGCCGCGGCAAGGGGTGGCTCGTCGACCGGATCAAGATCGCCTACGGCGGGTACCTCGCGGAGGAAATGTTTTACGAGGAGACCAGCACCGGAACACAGAACGACCTCAAGCAAGCCACCGAGCTTGCACGACGCATGGTCACCGAGTGGGGCATGAGCCGCATCGGGCCGATTTCTTTCGGGCAGGAGGACGAGCCAATCTTCGTCGGAAAGGAAATCGCGCGTCACAAGGATTACTCCGAGCAAACCGCGCAGACCATCGACGACGAGGTGGATCATATCCTCAAAGAGTGTCTGACCGAGGCACGGCAGATTCTCGAGGATCATCGGGACCAGCTGACCGCACTCGCCGAGCATCTGGTCGAGAAAGAGACGCTTTCCGACGCCGAAGTTCGCGAGCTCCTCTCGCTTCCCGCGCCCCCCTCGACCGACGAAGAGGAGCCGGGTCCTGTAGCATGAAGCTGCACGCTGGGATTTTCACAGTCCTCTCTCTCCTGCTCTTACCGGCAGGGAATCCCGGGGTAGGGGCGGACGCGACCGAGACCAATCGGGCGCTGTCGCGCCTCTATGCTGAGTATGCGCTTTCCGCGCTCGAGGGCGGGCGCGACGAGGAGGCAGTGGGTTTCGCTGAGATCTCGCTCGAGTTCGACCAGCGCAACTCCGACGCTCATCATCTCCTAGCCGCCGGTCTCGCGGACAGACAGCTCGCCACAGAGCGCGTCGTTGAGCACCTCGAGCAGTCACTGCAGGCGGAGCGTTTCCGGATCACGGAGGAGGTGGAGGCCCGGATGTTGCTGGCGGAGACTTACATTCGCATCGGCAACCCCACGGGCGCACTCGAGCTCCTCGATGTACCGGCGGCCGGCGCTCCCGAGCCGGAGCTGCTCTATCTCACCGCACGAGGCTTGCTGACGCGGGGCGATGTTACGGCAGCGGAGCAAGCCGCTTTGCGCGGACGGCGCCTGTATCCGGATGACCCGCGATTCGTGCTGTTTCTCCTGCGACGAGACCCTGCCCCGGGGCCACGCACGGGGCGCTGGCTGGATGCCAACGTATCCGAAGCGCCTGCATACCTGGATAGTCTTCTCTACTACGCCGAGCGGGTGGGTGCTCCCGAGCGGGCAGTGGAGCTTTCCGCGCGTTACCTCGAGCTCGGCGGCGAGAATCCGAGGGTGGCGCTGATCCGCGCGGAGGCTGCCGGCGAGGGCGCTTCGGCGGGGCAGGGCGGCGGCGACGCACAGGAGGCACGCGAGGCGGCCTGGGAGCTCTTCGTGCGTATGAACGGGCTGAGGGACAAGGCGGCGGTAGAGCAAATGTATGCCCTGCTTCCCGACGGCGAACTGCGGACGAGGGTTCGCAACGTCCTCTCCGAATACAACGGTACCTCCGAGAGGGACGAAGACGGGAACGGATTTTGGGAGCATCGGTTTACGTTTTCGGAGGGGAGGGTGGAACGCTGGGAGGCTGACCGCAACCAGGACGGCGCCCTGGAGTACGACGTTACGCTCTCTTCCCGGGTTCCTATGTCTCTGGAGCTCTCACCCGGAGGCTATCGTATTAGCTACGGCACATATCCCGAGATCGAGGCGGTGGATGTTGTCGCCGGAGATGTACGGCGCCGCTATCGGTTACCTGCGGGACAACTGACCTACCGTATTCTCAGCGAGGAGCTTGACTGGGGTAGCGCGTTGCCCGGCCCGGCATTTCCATTTCGCCTTGCCGATCCGCCGCCTGTTCTGAGCGAGGAGCTGCTGCGGGAAAACGCGTTCCGCCTGGAGCTGGGTCCTTCGGGCGGATCGGCTACACGGGTGCTCACCCTCGAAGAGGGTGTCGTGCTTCGGGAAGTTATTGACGAGGATGCAGATGGTCGCATCGATCACATGATACAGTACGAGGCGGGGGTGCGGGTCTCCGGCATGCGGGACGCCGACCGTGACGGTCGCTTCGAGGTCGCGGAGCAATACGAGGACGGCGAGCTTGCGCTTCTTCTCGTCGATGCCGACGGCGACAACACATACGAGTACCGCGAACGTCTGCAGTCCGAGGCAAGTGTCTCGTGGGACTACGACGGAGACGGTGTGATCGACGCGCGAGAGCTCAGGGCGGGGCGCGGCGAGGTCATTCGACAGTTTTCCATCGATGGTGACGGCGAGTTCGAATTATCGATGACGATATACCGGGAGGCGGTCCCGAATGAATAGGCTCACCACGATTGGCACCACGGTTGCAGCAGCTGTCCTGCTCGGTCTGAGCGCTTGCGCTACGATCGAGCCGAGCCCCTTACAGACGGCCTCTCGCAGCGACGAGGCCCGCGAGGAGGTCGTGCGGCTTCTCGACGAAGGAAGCGCCACCGTTGCCGTTGAGCGAATTTCCACCTACCGCCGTCGGGGCCTGCTTGGAAGCGCCGACGCGGAGCGCTATTCCGAGCGGGCGATCGAACAGCTGGCCTCGGACCTGCGAACCGCGCTCGAGCAAGAGCAGTTCGGGGAGGCCGCACGCTTTTACCTTAGCCTCGAGGCGCTTGACGCGGCGGCCCGTGTGCCTGAATGGAACCTGAGCCGTATGTACCTTGCCCTCGCGGAGAGCTACTTAGAAGCGGAGAATTACGTTTCCGCACTCCACAGTTTAGGTCGCATCCCGGACCTTGGGGCGACGGACTCCGAGACATTACTCCGGTACGCGGACATTGCGCGTGAGCATAGCAATCGCTACGTACTCGGCAAGATCATCGAGGTGGTGGAATCCCGCGGAGAGGACCTCCCCGATGAGATCGTCGCGTTTGCCGAGTCCGAACCCGAAACGTCGGATATGATCTCGGGGACGGCTACCGTTTGGGTGGATCGCGGCATCAAGGTAGAGAATGGCGTCGGTTTCGCCGACCGGGTAGTTGGAAGTGGGTTCTTCATCGACAAGCGTGGATACCTCGTCACCAACTATCATGTGATTGCCAGCGAAGTTGACCCAGAGTACGAGGGCTACTCTCGGCTCTTCGTTCGTTTGCCCGAGGCGCCGGAGAATCGCGTTCCTGCGCGCGTGGTAGGCTACGACCGCATCTTCGACATCGCCCTCCTCAAGATCGAGGTTGATCCGCCCTACGTTTTCTCGTTCACGAACGTGCGCACGTTACGCACCGGCGCCCGCATTTTCGCCATCGGCTCACCCGGCGGTCTCGAGAGCAGCATTACCTCGGGCATCATATCAGCCACCAACCGAAGGTTTCTGCAGATGGGCGACGCGCTCCAGGTGGACGTTCCCATTAATCCCGGCAACTCGGGCGGTCCGCTGGTGGACGAAGACGGGCAGGTGATCGGTATCGTATTCGCCGGCCTCGAGCAGTTCGAGGGGGTGAACTTTGCCATACCCTCGTTCTGGATACAGCATTTCCTGCCCGACCTCTACGACGAGGGTGAGATCGTACATCCGTGGATGGGAGTGGCCGTGCACGAGAGCCGCGGGGGGCTCGAGGTGATGTACGTCGCACCCGATAGTCCTGCCTCATCAGCGGGTCTTAAAGCGGGTGACATTCTCACCTCGATAAGCGGATGGACGCCCGGAGAGATCGGCGACGCCCAGCAGATCCTTCTCGAGCGCGAGCCCGGCGCGCTGGTGAGCCTGGAGTGGACACGCGAGAACGAGCAGATGAGCGGCTACGTGTCGCTCGGCGAGCGGCCCTCGAGTCCGGTGGAAGAGGCGCTCAAGGTGCAGGATGTAGACGACCTTTTTCCCGTTCTCTTCGGCATGCGCGCCGACGACATCAGCTCGCTTCCGTGGCAGTCCAACTATGTTGTTACACGCGTCTACAACGGAAAGATTGCGGACGAGACGGGCCTTTCGGAGCAGGATCCGTTTACACTACGGAACTTCGAGGTAAATGAAGATCGAGGGATCGCGCTCATTCGCATCGTCATCAAGAAACGAAAGGCCGGTTTCGTGGAAAGCGGCATACAGCTCGGCTCCTACCTTGAAGTTGATAATTTTCTCTAATCAATGCACAAAGTCTATACACACCTCAAATCTCGCTGTATAATGAGATATGGAACAGGATCTGCAGGTTGTTTCACTTGAGGGCGGAGCTACGATAGCAGAGGCCGACGCCCTGCGCACGCGTCTGTCGGAAGCGGTCGACTCGACGAGCAAGGTGCTCATAAACCTCTCGCACGTGACCCGCATGGATCTTGCCGGCATACAAGTACTCTACGCCGCCCGCAAGACGGCAACCGAGCACGGTGTCGCGTTTCACCTTACAGGGACCGTGTCGGACGCGGTTCGTGAAGCCTTCGAAGCCGGTGGCTTCGTCAAGCAGGCGCCGGCGGACGCGAAAGAGCTCGAAGCGGCGCTTCTTGACTTTGTCGTAGAGGCGTAGCTTTCCGTTAAGACTCTGAGAGTGAGGCATCGTCCATGGACAAATTTCGTGAGAACTTTCGTGAAGAAGCATTTGAGCTGTTGAACTCGTTGGAGGCGTCCCTTCTCGAGCTAGAAAACAATCCCGAGAACGAGGCTGAGATTTCAGCCGTATTCCGCTCCATGCATACGATTAAGGGCTCCGCCGCGATGTTCGGCTTCGACCACATCTCGGAGTTCGCGCATGAGATCGAGAACATGCTGGAGTTCCTGCGCGACGGGCGCATTAGCGTGACCGACGAGCTGATTAACCTCACCCTGAAGGCCCGCGATCACGTCAGGGAGTTGCTCGAAATCGAAGGCGAGGTGCCGAAGGATGTGCGGGATGCTTCCGAGCGTATTCAAGTCGAGTTTAAAGAGTACGTCGTCGGTCTCCTCGAGCCGCAGGGTGACCGGAGCGATGCGCCAAGCGCCCCGGCCGGGGATCTTTCAGCAATTGGTGACGAGGCCGAGGGGCGGGAAGCCGCCGTTCCGACCGGCTCAGCGGGTGCGCAGACGGCCGCGTACGCTCGTATTGACGAGGACACCGCCGACTCGAGTGAGCTCGATCACTACGTGACCTACCGCGTGCGGTTCAAGCCCAACGCCGACATATTCCGAAACGGCACCCGGCCACTGATGCTGCTGCGCGAGCTCGCGGAGTTCGGCGATTGCACCAGTGTACCCTACACCGACCACATTCCCGGGCTCTCCGAACTCGACCCCGAGAGTTGCTATACACAGTGGGACGTCGTTCTCACCACGAAGAAACCCGCGTCGGCGATCCGCGACGTGTTCATTTTTGTTGAGGATGACTGCGAGCTGTCGATTAACGTTATCGACGACCTCTCGGAGGTGGAAGAGAATCACAAGCGTCTCGGTGAGATTCTCGCGGACCGTGGCGTGGTCCCGCGGGAGGCCATCGATCGAGCAGCGGGGAGGCAGAAGCGTCTCGGGGAAGTGCTTGTTGAGGACGGCGTGGATCAGCGCGAGATCGAATCCGCACTGCAGGAGCAGCAACACGTAGACCGTTCTCGGCAAAAGTTGCGCCGGGAGACCTCAAGCTCGAGTATCCGCGTGAGCTCTGAAAAGCTCGATCAGCTCGTCGACCTCGTCGGCGAGATCGTGACCCTGCAGGCACGCCTCACTCAGACCTCGACGCGCATGGAGGATGCGGGGCTGAACTCGATTGCCGAGAACTTCGAGCGACTCACCGACGAGCTCCGCGACTCCACCATGAGCATCCGGATGCTGCCCATCGGAACCACCTTTTCCAAGTTTCGTCGCCTCGTCCGCGATCTCTCTCAAGAGCTCGGAAAAGAGGTCGAAATGGAGGCGAACGGCGGCGAGACGGAGCTCGACAAGACGGTCATAGAGCGCCTCAACGATCCGCTCGTGCACATCATCCGAAACGCCATCGATCATGGCGTAGAAACACCCGCGGAGCGCGAAGCTGCGGGTAAGCCCCGGGCGGGAACAGTGAGCTTGACCGCCGCGCACGCCGGTGCCGAAGTCCTCATCAGTATCTTTGACGACGGGGCGGGGCTCGACCGTGAGGGGATTCTCGCCAAGGCAAGGTCAAAGGGGCTCCTCCGCGGTGACGAGGAGCCGAGCGATGAGGATGTCTGGCAGTTACTCTTTGCTCCTGGGTTCTCAACTAACGAGAACGTCACCACGGTATCCGGCCGGGGCGTGGGCATGGACGTCGTAAAGAAAGAGATAGATAACCTCGGTGGCACCGTTCGCATCGAGACGAGCCCCGGCCATGGAACGACGTTCAAGCTGAGCATCCCGCTGACGCTTGCCATTATCGACGGCTTGCTCGTGCGCATTGGCGCTCAGCATTACGTGTTTCCACTGTCGGCCGTGGGAGAATGCATCGAGCTGACAAAGGAGATGCGCGAGGAGCAGGGTGGCGGACGCATCATTAACAACCGCGGCGAGATTTTGCCCTATGTGCGCCTTCGCGAAGTCTTCGGCATCGACGGGAGCTATGACGGCATCGAGCAGGTCGTCGTGGCGAATTCCCAGCAGGGCACCGTCGGTTTCGTGGTGGACAACGTGATCGGCGATTTTCAGACGGTGATCAAGAACCTCGGAAAGCTCTATCGCGATCTCGAAGGCATCTCTGGGGCAACCATCCTCGGCGACGGAACGGTGGCGCTGATTCTCGATCTCCAGCGCCTTACCGCGCTTGCTACTACCGGCGGAGTGGAAGTGAGTCATGCCTGAGAGAAGGGAAGAGAACGTAGCCGAGCAGCAGGACGACGTCAGGCGCAACTTCACCTCCCGGCAGTTGACGGCCAAGCAGTTTAAAGTGCTGAGCGAGTTTGTTGAGCGCGAGCTCGGCATCCGGATGCCCCCGACGAAACGTGTCATGCTCGAGTCCCGACTGCAGAAACGACTGCGGGTGTTGTCTCTCGATAGCTTCCAGGATTACCTCGACTTCGTCTTTGACGACAGCCAAAAAGAGGCTGAGCTGCTCCACATGATCGATTCGGTGACCACGAACAAGACCGACTTCTTTCGCGAATCGGATCATTTCGATTATCTGACGAGTCGGCTTCTACCGGAGAGATACGGCGAGGGCTGGGGCCGGGACCGTCCGCTGCGCGTGTGGTCCACTGCGTCCTCAACCGGTGAGGAGCCCTATACGCTCGCCATGGTGCTCGAGGAGTTCCGCGGCGAGCATCAGGGTTTCAACTACGGCATCCTCGCGACGGATATATCGACTCGCGCGCTCGAGCACGGGCGCAAGGCCGTTTACACCGAAGAACGCGTAGAGCCGGTGCCGCAGACTTTGCGGAAGAAGTATCTGCTTCGCAGCAAGGACCGAACGTCGCGACTGGTACGCGTGCGCCCGGAACTGCGAAAGCGGGTCCAGTATCATCGGCTGAACCTAATGCACGACTCCTGGGATATTGGCGATCGATTCGAGGTGATATTTTGCCGGAATGTGATCATCTACTTCGAGCGGCCCACGCAATACCGACTGCTCACGCACCTGTACGATTATCTCGTGCCCGGTGGGTATCTCTTCCTCGGACACTCCGAGACCCTCGCCGGCATGGAGTTACCCCTGGACTCGGTGGCCCCGACCATCTACCGAAAGGCGGAGTAGCAGATGATGGCGTACAGCATGAACGAAAAGATCAAGGTGATGATTGTCGACGACTCGGCGGTCGCGCGAGAGACGCTCTCAGGCATCCTCGAGGCGGATCCCGGCATGGAGGTCGTTGCGACCGCCTCCGATCCGCTGATTGCCGCACGCAAGCTACAGAGCATAGTGCCCGACGTCATCACGCTCGACATTGAAATGCCGCGGATGGACGGACTGAGCTTCCTGCAGAAACTTATGGCGGAGCATCCCGTGCCGGTCGTCATTTGTTCCTCCAAGGCGGAGCAAGGCTCCGGCAACGCGTTAAAGGCGATCGAGTATGGCGCGGTCGAGATCATCGAGAAGCCCAAGGTCGGTACGAAGCAGTTTCTCGAGGAATCGAAAACACGGGTGACCGACGCCGTCAAAGCCGCCCACTTTGCGAAGCTCAAGAAAGTCAAACCCCAGGCAGTGCAGAATGAGGTTGCCCCCAAGCTCAGTGCTGATGCGATTCTGCCGAAGAGCCGCGGGCAGGCGGTGATCGAGACCACCGAGACCGTCATAGTGGTTGGTGCTTCGACTGGTGGGACGGAGGCGCTGCGCGAGTTTCTCGAGTCAATGCCGCTCGATGCGCCACCAATCGCTATCGTGCAGCATATGCCCGAGAACTTTACCGCGGCGTTCGCCCGTCGCCTCGACAGCCTGTGTAAGGTCACCGTGAAAGAGGCCGAAAGCGGTGACTCACTCATCCGTGGGCGCGCGCTTATCGCCCCCGGAAATCATCACTGCCTCATGAAACGTAGCGGCGCGCGCTACTACGTGGAAATAAAGGACGGTCCCCTGGTGAGCCGGCATCGGCCAAGCGTGGACGTCCTCTTCCGCTCCGCTGCCCGCTACGCGGGGAAAAACATTATCGGGGTAATTATGACGGGAATGGGCGATGACGGTGCGCGTGGAATGCTCGAAATGAAAGAGGCCGGTGCCTATAACGTGGCGCAAGATGAGGCCACGAGCGTCGTCTACGGAATGCCGAACGAGGCGGTGAAACGCGGTGCGGTCGATGTATCGCTGGCACTCGGTAGCATTGCGCAACACGTGCTCTCGAGGGCCTCCGAACGGCGGAGGTAGATGTAAGAGGTGAGCGAGGGCTACACGACCAACGCGCGTATACTAATTGTCGAGGACGAGGCAATCGTGGCGATGGACATTCACCACCGCCTCGAGAAGCTCGGGTACAACCCGATGCGGTACGTCGCCTCCGGTGAGGAGGCGGTGGAAGCGGCAGCCGAGCTCGACCCTGATCTCATTCTCATGGATATCCAGCTCGCCGGAGCCATGGACGGCATAGAGGCCGCCGACGTCATACGCGAGCGCAGCGGCACGCCGGTTATTTTTCTCACTGCCTACTCCGATCGCACAAGTCTCGAACGGGCCAAGGTCGCCGACGCCTTCGGCTACGTGCTCAAACCCTTCGAGGAGCGCGAGCTTGGCATCGCGATCGAGATGGCGCTGTACAAGGAGCAGATGCAGCGGCGACTGTCCGAGAGTCGGGAGTGGCTCCACGGCACCGTTGGTGCGCTGCACGAGGGCGTGGTTACCACGGATGCCGCGGGCACGGTTCTGTTCATGAACCGGCGGGCCGAGGAGCTTATCGGGTGGTCGGAGCCCGAGGCTGTCGGGCTCTCCGTTGATACGGTGGTGAGAACCGAGCCCATTGCAACCGCCGAGTTGGCTACCGAAATCCTACCGGAGGCGGTACGCCTCCTTCGTCGAGACGGGAGCGTGGCATACGTCGAGCGCCGCACCGGCTATATCCCGGAGCCGCCGAAGCGCCCCGCAACCGCAGATGGGACGCATTCGCCGTCGGCTCTCTCCCGGCAGAACGACTCGAACGCAGCGGTGTGTGGCCGTGTCGTCGTATTGCGGGAGGTCTCCGATATTCTGCGCTGCGATCACGACATGCGCGCGGCGCGCATCGAGGCAGAGGAAGCGCTTAAAACGAAGAGCGAGTTCCTGGCGAATGTAACGCACGAGCTCCGCACGCCGCTGAACAGCATTCTCGGAATGGCCGACCTCGCGCACGAGCTCGCACGCGACGAACAGCAGCGGGATTATCTCGGCATTTTGAAGAGCTCCGCGGAGAACCTCCACGGTCTAATTTCTTCGATTCTCAATCTGTCCCGCATCGATTCCGGTCATCTGAAGCTTGATCCCTCGGAGGTCGATCTCGATCAGACGCTCGAGTCCGTCGTCCAGAGTTTCGCCCTTGAGGCCCGCGGCAAGGGGCTGGCTCTGCACTTCGCCCAGTCTCCGAAGACTCCGGCGTACGTCTTGGCCGACCGGGTTCGGCTCGTGCAGGTACTCTCTAATCTCCTGGCGAACGCGGTCAAATACACCGCGACCGGCTCCGTAACGGTGTCGGTTGACCGCGAAGATGCAAACGCGGGCGCGGTCGAGGAGCTGGTGAGAATATCCGTCTCCGATACCGGGCCGGGTATTCCCGAGTCGGAGTTTCAGCGTGTCTTCGAGCCCTTCACTCAGGTCGATGGGGGACCGACTCGGACGTTCAACGGCGCCGGCATCGGTCTCGCAGTTGCCCGCGAGATCGTGGAGCTCATGGGCGGGCGCATTCTGCTCGAGAGTGTCGTCGGAGAGGGCAGCGTCTTTACGATCGAGTTGCCCCTGCCGTCTTCGGGGCGCTCGAGAGGGGCGGTGGAAATCCCGCC
>JAAAOR010000010.1 GCA_009908735.1 Spirochaetota bacterium
AGAGAATCTCGTTGGTTGAAGACTCAATGCTTCCGATGGCCTCGACCGACTCATGCATTTTCTCGTAACCGGACTGGGCCATATCGAGAAGGGCCGTTGCGAGCTCTTTGCGGTGATTAGCCAGGCTCACGAGGTTGTTGATGGAGGAGTTCATCTGCTCAACCGCGGCCACGGCGTCGGAAACCGAGGAGGCCTGATTGGAAACCGAGCCGGCGAGAGAGGAGATCGATGCCGAGATCTGGTTGACGGCAGATGCGGACTGCTGAATCTCCTCGTCGAGTGTCTCGATTCGCGTCTTGACGCTGAGCACGGAGGCGGAGACCCGCTCGAGATGCCCGGCCGACTCCTGGGCGCTCGCGTTGAGCCGTTTACCGCTTTCCATCGTCTCGCGTGTTGCCTGTTTGGTGGCATCGACGACAACGCGTATACGCTCCACGAACCCGTTGAACGCTTCGGCAATCCGGCCGATCTCGTCGTTGGACCGAGAATCGAGGCGCGTGGTGAGGTCTCCCTCGCTTCCGGATATGGCCTCCAGATTAGTCAGTAGTGCCCTCAGAGGCCGCACCAGGCTGACCGCCAGAAAAGCGTATGTCACGACGACCATCGCCCCCACGATAATCACAAGGAGGCCGATGATGCGCAGGATGTAGGCTCGAACCCCCGGTGTGATGGAGGAGACATCGAGTTGCACGCGCACACCCCGCTCGGTGTAGGTCATGACATCTTCCTCGATCTCTTGCTGCACACCTTCGGTCCGCGGGACAGCCTCGATATCCAGGAGCTCGAGCTCCGAGAGACGTGAACGAAGGTCCTCCACGTAGGTCGGGTCGTCGAGGCGTTCGCGATCCACCGCCCGCACGATGACCTGCCCTTCGAAGCGGTAGTGATCTACGAGCCGGTCGCGCTCCCCGAAGGCGGAGAATGCCAGGATGACCGCCTCCACGAACAGAAGTGAAGCGACGAGGATCGAAATGATTTTCACACTGAGCCGCTTGTGCACCCTACCTGTCGACTGCTTTTGCGCCATGACCACCCCTGCCCCCTGTATTCATTTGTCGGTTGCGGAGTGTCACTGCTGAAGCTCGCCGACGTAGAGGTCGAGTTTCTCAACCTGTCGGGCCAGCTCCTGCTCCTTCTCGCGCTCCTTCTCCACGACAGCCTCCCCGGCGTTTTGCAGAAAGCCGGGATTTTCGAGCTTGCGGCGCGTGGATTCCAGCTGTTTTGCCGCTTTTTGGCGGTTCTTCTCGAGCCGTGCCACCTGAGCTGACACGTCTATGACGTCCCGCACATACACGTACACCTCGAAGCCCACGCCCACAAGAGCGATACTTCCCTCGCGGCTCGGACCAGCGGAGGTAAAACCGATACCCGCGGCGCCGGTCAGCATCGTCACAAGCTCTACATTATCCTCGAGGAATCTTCCGCCTTCGAAATCATCCTCGAACTTCACCTCGAATGAGATCCGCTGTGACGGCGGAATGGTGAACTCGCTTCTCAGCGTGCGCACGAGCCGCACGAGCTCCTGTAGGGAGCCGAAGCGAGCGGCGACCTCCGGCGCGTGCCGCTCCTCCACCGCCTCGGGATAGGGCGCCACGATGACGGCCTCGGCCTTGCCGGGGAAATCCGGCAGGCGGTCGAAGATCTCCTCGGTGATGAAAGACATGAAGGGATGGAGGAGTCTCAAACTCTCCTCGAGGACATAGATGAGCAGGGATACGCCGCGATCTTTCTCCGCCTCGTTGTCGGCGTATAGCGAGAGCTTGGTTGCTTCGATGTACCAGTCGCAGAAGTCGCTCCAGAAGTACTCATAGACCGCCTGCGTAGCGTTGGAGAAGCGGTAGGCCTCCATACTCCGCCGCACCTCGGCCGCTGCCCAGTTCAGCCGGTGGTAGATCCACCGGTCCACGTCGCCGAGGACAATATCCTCGCGAGGAAGGAGGGTGCGTCCCTCGAGGTTCATCAGGATGTAGCGCGAGGCGTTCCAGATCTTGTTGGCGAACTTCGAGCCGAAGTGGAAGTCGTCTTTCTCGAGGAGGATGTCCTGTCCGGAGGTTGCGAGAAATGCCAGGGTGAACTTGTGCGCGTCGGCGCCGAACTGTTCCACAACCTCCAGCGGGTCGATGCCGTTTCCCAGGGACTTCGACATTTTGCGGCCCTGCTTGTCGCGGATGAGGCCGGTAATGTAGATGTCGCGAAAGGGCGTCTGGCCCATGAACTCCATGCCGGCCATGATCATCCGCGCGACCCAGAAGAAGATGATGTCGTAGGCGGTAACCAGGGCACTCGTCGGGAAGAAGGTCCGAAGGTCCTCGGTATCCTCCGGCCACCCAAGGGTCGAGAAGGGCCACAGCCAGGATGAGAACCAGGTATCCAGCACATCTTCATCCTGTACGAGGTTGCGCCCCGCGTTTTCGGGCTTCTCGGTGGGATCGTCGCGGGAGACGATCATCTCACCGGAGTCCCGATCGTACCACACCGGGATGCGGTGTCCCCACCACAACTGGCGGGAGATGCACCAGTCGCGGATATCCTCGAGCCAGCCGGTGTAGGTGTTCTCCCAGCGCTTTGGGTAAAAGCGCACCTCGTCACGGCGCCAGGCCTCGAGCGCTTTATCGGCGAGCGGGCGCATACGCACGAACCACTGTTCCGACAGGTAGGGCTCGATGACGCTGTCGCAGCGGTAGCAGTGGCCGATCTGGTGGGGGTTATCATCATCTCCGAGGTAGTAGCTCTGTCTTTTCAGATCCTCCACGACCTTGTCCCGTGCTTCCTTTACGCTGAGGCCGCGGTAGGCTTCGGGCACGTTGTCGTTAAGCGTCCCATCGGGATTGAGAATATTCACCAACTCGAGATCGTGGCGCATGGCGATCTCGTAATCATTCGGATCGTGGCCCGGCGTAATTTTCACGGCGCCCGAGCCGAACTCCATATCGACGTATTCATCGGCAATGATGGGGAGGCTGCGGCCCACCAGCGGCAGGGTGACATGTTCGCCCACCAGATGGGCGTACCGCTCGTCGGCGGGATTCACCGCCACCGCCATATCACCAAGCATGGTCTCGGGCCGCGTGGTTGCGACCTCGATGTTGCCCGCGCCTTCCTCCAGCGGATAGGTGTAGCGGTAGAGCTTGCCGCCCTCCTCCCAGTGAACAACCTCGTCGTCGGAGAGCGCCGTACCGCAGGAGGGGCACCAGTTCACGAGATAGTAGCCACGGTAGACGAGGTCACGCTCGTAGAGCGTGACGAACACCTCGTTCACCGCCTGCGAGAGGCCATCGTCAAGAGTAAAGCGCTCGCGCGACCAGTCACAGGAGGCACCGATCTTCTCGAGCTGCCTGGTGATTGTCCCGTGATGCTCTTCCTTGACCTTCCAGGTCTCCTCCACAAACTTCTCGCGGCCGAGGTCGTGCTTATCAATGCCCCGGGCTCGCAGCTTACGGTCCACGACGTTCTGCGTAGCGATACCCGCATGATCAGTCCCCGGGACCCACAGCGTCGGCTCACCGAGCATGCGATGGTAGCGCACCAGCACGTCTTGGAGGCTGTTGTTGAGCCCATGCCCCATGTGGAGCACACCGGTCACGTTGGGAGGCGGAATGACGATGACAAAGGGAGTGCCCTTCTCGGACACCTCTCGGGGATCACCGGGAGAGAAATACCCGTGCTCCTTCCACATCGCATAGATGCGATCCTCGAATTCCTTGTGATTGAAGCTCTTTGCAAGCTCGACCGCCTTCATGAACGCTCCTTGTGCCTCGCTGCCGCCGTGTCGATGGTGGCCGTCATGATACCCATTTTGCCGTGAGTCTTCAACGTTGCACCATGCGTGGCGATTTGCTCTATTGACCATTTGCCGATATTTTGCAGTATATCGGCCCATATGTCGGAACGCGTACTCGTTATCGTTGAATCACCGACCAAAGCGCGGACCATCAAGCGCTTCCTCCCCTCCAACTATCACGTCGAGGCCAGTGTCGGCCATGTGCGCGACCTCCCGCAGAGCGCCTCCGACGTGCCCAAGAACCTGAAGCAGGAAGACTGGGCCCGCCTCGGCATCGATGTCGAGAACGACTTTGCCCCTCTCTACATTCTGCCCAAGGGTAAGAACAAGGTCATCCGCGAGCTCAAGTCTAAGCTCAAGAACTCTGACGCCGTGGTGCTCGCCACTGACGAGGACCGTGAGGGAGAGAGCATCTCCTGGCATCTCGTCGAGATTCTCAAACCCAAGGTGCCCGTCCGGCGGATGGTATTTCACGAGATCACAAAGAATGCGATTCATGAGGCTCTGGAGAACTACCGGGACGTCGACATGAGCCTGGTGAAAGCGCAGGAGACACGCCGCATCCTCGACCGCCTCTACGGATTCACGCTCTCTCCGCTTATCTGGAAGAAGATCGCCTACGGCCTCTCCGCCGGTCGCGTGCAGTCTCCCGGCCTGAGGCTCCTCGTCGAGCGGGAGCGGGAGCGAATACGCTTTCGCAAGTCCGTGTACTGGGACCTAAAAGCCGGCCTGAGCTCCCCGTCGGATTCAGCGGGGGCCGTCTTCGAGGCAAAGCTACAGAGCATCGAGGGCAAGCGGATCGCCGGCAGCAAGGACTTCGACGCCGGCACCGGCGAGCTTGCAAAAAAGAACGTGCGGGTGCTCAGCAAGGAGGAGGCCGAGGAGCTGAGCGAACGTCTCGGCAACGCCACATGGACTGTCCGGGAGATCACCGAGAAGGAGACCACCGCCCGCCCGGCGCCACCCTTCATCACGTCCTCGCTCCAGCAGGAGGCAAACCGAAAGCTCGGACTCTCCGCCCGCGACTCAATGCGCATTGCCCAGCGCCTCTACGAAGAGGGGCTCATCACCTACATGCGAACCGATTCGCCCCATCTCTCCGGCGAGGCGATCGGCGGGGCGCGGCGCACGGTGGAGGAGCGTTACGGCGCAGACTACCTTTTTGAGAAACCCCGGCAGTTTTCCTCGAAGGCGCGCGCACAGGAGGCCCACGAAGCAATCCGCCCCGCCGGCGCCGCCTTCAAGGCACCGGAGCAGACCGGCCTGACCGGCAAGGACCGTGCCCTCTACGACATGATCTGGAAACGCACGCTCGCCACGCAGATGGCCGACGCGAAGAAGCTGCAGGTATCCGCCCGCATAGAGGCGGGAGAGTGCGAGTTCACCGCAAGCGGTACACGCATTCTCTTCCCCGGTTTTCTGCGGGTCTACGTCGAGGGCAAGGACGACCCCGATGCCGCGCTCGACGACAAGGAAGTGCTCCTCCCCGACCTTACCGAGGGGCAAACCCTCGAGCTCAATAATCTCGAGGCCCTCTACCACGAAACCAAACCGCCCGCACGCTTCACCGAGGCCTCCCTGGTGCAACGGCTCGAGCGCGAGGGCATCGGCCGGCCGAGCACCTACGCATCCATCATCTCTACGCTCTACGAACGGGGATATGTGCGGAGGCAGGGAACGGCCCTGGTTCCGACATTCACCGGGTTTGCCGTAACCCAGCTCCTCGAGCGACACTTTCACTATCTCATCGAGTACGGGTTCACGTCCGAAATGGAGAACGCCCTCGACGAGATCGCCTACGGCGAACGCAACTCACTGGAGTATCTGCGTGAGTTCTACCTCGGCGAGGATGGGCTCAAGGAGCAGGTAGATCACCGCGAGGGTGCCATTGACCCGAGTGAATCTCGCACAGTTGCCCTCCCCCAGCTCCCCGAAGATACAGAGATTCGCGTCGGCCGCTACGGCCCCTACCTCGTCCATCAGAACGACGACGAAGAGGCCGTACACGCCTCCATACCGGAGGAAGTCGCGCCCGCGGACCTCGATCAGCAGGAGATCGAGGAGCTCATCGAGCTCAGTAAGCGTGGCCCTGAGCCCATCGGTACGGACCCCGAAACCGGGCTCGACGTATACTGCCTCGTCGGCCGCTACGGGCCGTACGTGCAGCTCGGCGAAAAGACCGAGGACGGGGAAAAGCCGAAACGGGCGAGCCTGCCGAAGGGAATGAAGCCGCGAGACGTGGATCTCGACACCGCGCTGCAGCTCCTGAGCCTGCCCCGCACCCTCGGTGTCCACCCGGAGACGGGGAAGGAGGTCGTGGCGAACAACGGACGCTTCGGGCCCTTCGTCGTCCACGACGGAGACTATCGCTCGCTGAAGAAGGACGACGATGTGTACACCGTCGATCTCTCACGCGCACTCGAGCTGCTGAAAGAGGAGAAGAAGGGGCGCGGCGGGGTGAAGGTGCTCCGTGACCTCGGGAAACACCCGGAGACGAACAAAAAGCTCGCCGTCTACGACGGAAAGTACGGTCCCTACATCAAGCACGGCACCAAGAACATCAGCCTCCCCGACGACAGAAAGGACAAGGATGCCATTGAGAAAATGACGCTCGAGGACGCCCTGGCCCTCGTGGAGGCTTCACCAAAGGCCGGCGGAAAGTCGAAGAGTGGTGGGTCGGGCTCGGGCGGAAAGTCGAAGAGTCGCTCCGGCTCGAAGTCGAAAAACTCGAAGTCGAAAAACTCCCAGTCGAAGAAGTAGTCTGGAAGCGGGAGTGCCCCCGGCAGGGCCGCCGAGCGCCCCCGGCACCACCGGGGAGGATCGGCGGCTGCAGCCCTCAGGCGCGGAGGTCTTCAGGCACGGCCGGCGCGTTGGAGAACCCGTGCTTTTCGAAGTAGCGCTGGTGATAGTCTTCGGCCGGATAGAAGGTTTCGGCAGGCTCGATCTGAGTCTGGACGGCGCCGCTCACCCGGCGAGGTCCCGTTCCGGCTTCTATCTCGTCCACCGCACGCTTGGCCGCTGCACGCTGCTCATCGGTAGTGTAGAAGATTGCAGAACGATACTGCTCGCCTATATCCGGCCCCTGCCGGTTCTTCTGCGATGGATCGTGGATCGTAAAGAAGAGCCGTACCAGATCCTCATAGCTCACCTTCCCCGAATCATAGGTGACTTCGACGGTCTCGGCGTGGCCGGTGGTGCCGCTGCACACCTGGTCGTAGCTCGGGTTCGTGGTGTGGCCGCCGGCATAGCCGGAGCGAACCGACGATACGCCCTTTACATTTCGGAAGGCGTCTTCCACGCCCCAGAAGCAACCTGCTGCGAAATATGCGGTATCCATGCGTCTCCCTCTGTGATGCTGTAGTGTTCCGTTGCCGGGCATTCGCACCGTCGCCGGACGGTTGCGCCCGGGCCGTGCTTTAGCTGATGCGTTTCTGCTGTTTCCGCGCGCGCTCGATCTTTTCCATCTTACGGTAGTACTTGGCCTGCTTGTCGATCTCTTCAAGATCGGTCACGTGGATGCGGTTATCCATGGCTTTCAGCTTGGTGTTCCGTAAGAGCTCGCGCATGGCCTGGTTGCCCTCCTCCATGGGGAGACCGACCATGTTGATGAGCTCGCGCGTGCCGAAATCAAAAGTGTACGCCTCGCCCGAGTGGATGGGCACGCGGTTCTTCTCGAGTTGTATAAGCAGCGCGTCGTAGAGCCGGCCTACCTTATCACTCAACAGAGTGTTCGCGAGCTGCTTGTAAATGAACCAGATGCGCTCGGCGAGCAGCGTCGTGAGCCGTGCAATGATCTGTGGTTGGGTCTGCACCATGCGCTCGAAGTTTTCCTTGTTCACCGCGAGCAGCACCGACTCCTCGAAGGCAATGGCGCTGGCTGAGCGCGGTTTGTTCTCGATGAGGGACATCTCGCCGAAGATATCGCCGGCTTTCAACACCGCCAGCAGAACCTCGTTGTCGTTGACGATTTTGGTGATCTTCACGCTACCTTTCTGGATGATGTAGAGCTCGCGCCCCGGCATGGTCTCGGCAAAGATCATGGTGTCCTTGGGGTATTCGCGGGTGAAGACCTCGGTGTCCCCGTCAAGGTGCACCGCCTTCGAGTACGGAGTGATCTTCATCATCCGCTCGCGCGCGGTTTGCACGTTCTTCCCCTGCGGTACGTGTTTCACGTACTGGTAGTAGGCGTAGTAGGCCTGGTTGTACTGGTTTTGCCGTGCGTAGTACTCGCCCACGTAAAAGAGATGACTGGGATCGGGCTCGGCTGTTTCCTTGAACGTGAGCTGGGCGAGCTTCTCGTCGAGGTAGCGCATCCGCCGCGAGAAGGCCTCGATGATCTTCATTGCGACCGGGGCGTTTCGCTCGATCAGCAGGGTATAGTTATCACGGTTTACGGAAATGAGGGTCACATCGCTCAGCGCTTGCGCCGTCTCGATGTGGCTGTGCCCGGACATGGTGGACACAACGCCGAAGAAGTCTCCCGGGGCGAGAACGTTTCCGCCCTCCTCCTCGACGATTTCAACCTCTTTGCTGATGCGCACCTTACCCGAGCGGATTATGAAGAACTGGTCAGCCTTTTGCTTGCCTTCAACAATAATGTATGCACCCTTGTTGAAGTTGACCATCGAAAGCTGTAGAGGGTTGCCCATCCTGCGTTCCGCCAGAGTGACTCTTTGAGTCAGTATACGAGCACGTTCAGAGCTTTGTCAATGCGACACAGTCTGAGCGAGGACTTTGGGATAGAGGGAAAAACGACCCGAAAGCCGCTTCACATCCTCCCCAACCTGTTCCACCACTGTCTCATCCCCCTTCGCGGCAAGCACTCGAACAATGAGGGAAGCCACGGTTTCCATGTCTCCCTCACGCATCCCGCGCGTGGTCAGCGCGGGCGTGCCCAGCCGAATTCCCGAAGTTACCAACGGACTTCTAGTATCGAACGGAATGGCGTTCTTGTTGACCGTGATATTTGCACGATCCAACGCCTGCTCGGCCTCTTTTCCGGTAATATCGAAAGGGGTCACGTCGACGAGCATGAGATGATTGTCGGTCCCGCCTGAGATGATGCGTGCTCCCTCAGACTCGAGGGCAGCGGCAAGCGCGCGCGCGTTCGATATGATCTGCTTCTGATACTCGCGGAACCCTTCGGACTGCGCCTCCCGGAACGCAACACCTTTTGCAGCAATGATATGCATGAGCGGCCCGCCCTGGATTCCGGGCATCACGTTGGAGTCGATGATCTCGCTCCAGCGCTTTACGCGGCCCGACTTAGCCGCTTTCATGCCGATGTTGTTCTCGGTGTCGTTGCCGATGAGGATCAGCCCACCCCGCGGACCGCGGAGGGTTTTGTGGGTTGTGGTCGTGACGAAGTGGGCGTGCGAGACCGGGGAGGGATGCTCACCGGTCGCAACGAGGCCGGCGATATGAGCCATATCCACCAGGAAGAGCGCCCCCACCTCGTCTGCAATGGCACGGAAGCGCTCGAAATCGATCACACGGGGGTAGGCGGACGCACCGGCAATGATCAGCGCCGGTTGACTCTCGCGTGCCACGCGCGCGACCTCGTCATAGTTTATCGTCTCGGTTTCACGGTCAACGCCGTAACTTGCTATGTTGTATAGTTTTCCGGAGAAGTTTACGGGTGCACCATGAGTGAGGTGCCCACCGTGCGAAAGATCCATTCCCAGAATGGTGTCGCCCGGCTTCAGTACGGAGAAGTATACCGCCATGTTTGCGGAGCTCCCCGAATGTGGCTGGACGTTGGCATGATCGGCACCGAAGACCTCCTGCGCCCGATTGCGAGCCAGGTTCTCGGCCATGTCGATGTATTCACAGCCGCCATAGTACCGTTTCCCCGGATATCCCTCGGCGTATTTATTGGTGAGAACCGTCCCGGCGGTTTCGAGAACCGCCTGGCTTGCGAAATTTTCGGAGGCGATCAGCTCGAGTTTTTCGTGCTGACGCTTCTCCTCGAGCTGTACAATGTCATACATCTCGGGATCGGTCTGCTGCAGATACTTCAAAGACGACTCCTCCCACACAAAGAATTACCTTGCCGACTATCTCAACATAGGTGTTGCGAGGACCGGTGTCAATAATCGCCGAGATAACTCACGTCATGCCAGCGCACGCGATACCAGCTGATATCACCGACGGCTTCCTGATGGTGGGTCTGCAGGGAGTACATCGTCTCCACGCGCCGGACGCGCCCCTCCGGGTGCATGCGGGGTGCCTCGATGAGTCCTTTGCTGAAAGTGATGCGGTCGGCGTCCGTGCTCCCGAAAAAATACGAGACCCGATCCTCGGGCATCCGGAAGCTCTCGCATACGGCACCGTCGGCCGCGGCCGGGTCCAGAGGAACCCAGCCGAAGCTCTCGATGTAGAACTCGCCCCAGTAGTGACGCTCGATGGTTTCGGAGTCGCACACCAGGTAGCCGCTCACAAGCCGGGCGGGAATATCCTGCGCGCGCAGCAAGGAGATCGTGAGAGCGGCGTAACCATACGCGTTTGCGAATCCCGTTTCGAGGGCCTCGACCGGCTGAATCGCCCCGACCCGCTCGACCGGGGAGAGGATCGCAAGAACACGCTCGTAGGCGCGAAGGGCCCGGACGTAGGGGTTTCGCGCGGTGCGAAGCAGTCGTTCCGCCTCCGCCTGAATGGGCGCGGCGTCAACGGGCAGGAGCTCATCCGACTCGGTGTAGCGACGCAGGAACTCCGCAGAACGGTCATACCCGAGCGGCACGGCGTCGATTTCTATCTCCGTTTCCACCGCGTAGCGATCGAACAGGGCGGTTCTGCGCATCGACCACACACGATCCGGCGCAGGATTCTCAATGCGATGGAGGTAGACTCCCGATGTTCGAGAGAACAGGGGTTTGTCGGTTTCGGTCAACGCCTGGTAGTTGCGCTGTTCCGGTGCACGGGCTACGGTAGGAGCCCACAAGAATACCGTCGCGCGGTCTGCCTCATCGGAAAGCCGAACCGAATCCACACTCACCGAGATCGCGACCGCGTGGCTGCGCCGCCCGCTGAAGCGCTTCCGGCCCACTGGATGCTCGATTTTAAGCGCGACCCCCTCACTCTTGCCGCGGGAGGTCTCTATCGTTACGGTGCCGGAGACAGCGCCGTCCGGCACCCGGACACGCACCTCTCGAGCCGACCAGTAAACATACCCCTCTTCGTCCGCCGCAACCTCGACGCGACCGTCGGTACCGTCTTCGGCCTCCCACGCAAAGGTGACGCGCGAGCCCGCTCGGTTGCCCCCGAAACGCTTCCCGCGGATATTAACGACATCGCCGACGGAGGGGCTCTGCGGTGAAATCGATCCAACGGCCGGCCGTGCCGCGGACTCCTCGACCGTATAGTCGGTCGGGACGTGCGAGGCATTTGCAAACAGCACCCCGTTGCTGCGCCCGCGCTCGGTTTCCACGTACACGAGCCCGGACCTCACGTCCTCGGGCACCGCCAGGACGATCCGCTCGCCGCTCCATTCCCGGTAGGCCGACGACGTGGGTATGCTGCCGGCAATGCGCACGTTTGCGCGGCCCCGGCTGTTGCCGAAGTGCTCACCGATAATCTCTATCCGTTCTCCGGGTGCCGCCGTTTTCGGCTCAATGTCCTCGATGACGGGGCTGCGGCCGGTAAAGCTGACGAGGGCGTAAAACGCGCTGAGAAGGATGAGAAACGCTACCGTCGCACCGATGGCGCTGCGGGCGTGAATGCGGGTGGGATTCATGTGTTGCCGTTACTCATTCTGCGCGGTTTCGCCGTCGAAGGGGACGACCGTCACCTCGAGTTCGATGTTGAGCGTTGTGCTCTCTTCGGTTTCTACGTCCATTGTAAGCTCATTGTCGCCGAGCGGCAAGAAGACCACAGATTCCCCGAGTTGGATGGGCATGCTCTCGAAAGCGGTCTGGTAGTCAACCGCATCCTCTGTGCCGTCACGTGAGATCCAGGTCTGCCCCTGTGCAACGAGGAGAACGGACTCCTGCGAGTCGCGATAGGGGGTAAACTTCGCGACCACCGTCACATTGCTCCCATCGAGCCTGACGGTCACCGCTCTGCCGGAGATAGTGACGCGGGTGACGTCCATGTTCCAGACGGTCTGCTCCGAGCCCTGAGTAATTCTCGCGGTAATGTGCACACCCATGGCGCTGTCAGCGAACTCCCGGAGAGCTTCGTCAAAGGTCTCGAGCCGGCCGGAGGAGCCGCTGTTGGAATCGCCGGGGGATCCGGCACTCCCGTCTGCGTTTTGCGCGACGACAGGCTGCGCGGCGACAAACAGCAGCACCGGCAGAGCGACGAGAGCTACTCTTAGCCTCATGCGCATCAGCCGTCCGGCGACTTACCCCGTCCACGCAAGTCCGCCGCTTTCATCAGCTGCGGCTCGCCCATAATGCGGAAACGGGCGCTTTCCGGAAGCTCCATGCTGACGTCACCGGCCAGATCCTGCTCCCGGAGCCAGCCGAGGAGCTCCTCGCCATCCATGCCGCCGACCGCAATTTGCACTTCGGCGGCGGTTGTCGCAGCGCCCTCGAAGGTGTCAAACCCGGCACTCGATGGGCCTACGAACCAGACCAACAACCCAGCGAGGGCAAACACGGCTACCGCGGCGGCGGCAACGGCGGGATATGGGATGGATACACGGCGTCGCCACAGCGGCTGCTTGAGACCGAGCCGGTTTTCAAGGCTCATCCACACACGATTGTGACTCGCCCGGAAATCCGGCTCCTCGGCATCATGCAGCGTCGTGCGAAGCCTCCGAAGGCGTCCGAGCTCTTCGCTCGAGGCGTTGTCCGCCTCAAGCTTCCGTTCGAGCTCGCGCGCAGAATGATCGGGCAGCTCTCCATCCAGGTAGGCGGAGATGTCTTCCCCGTTATGGTACATAGATGTCGGCCTCCTTGAGCACCTGGCCAAGGCGCTCACGTGCACGGTGCATCCGCACTTTCACATTCGATTCGCTTATCTG
>JAAAOR010000064.1 GCA_009908735.1 Spirochaetota bacterium
CTTGCGGTTTCAGAGAAGATGCGAGCGCAGATCGGCGGTCTCCAACAGGCGGAGCGCAACGCTGCGGACGGCATTTCACTGATCCAGACCGCAGAGGGCTATCTGCAGGGTTCGCAGGACATCCTGCAGCGCATGCGTGAGTTGGCTGTACAGTCCTCGAACGGTATTTATACCGCCGAGGACCGCATGCAGATCCAGGTCGAGATCTCGAGCCTGGTCGATGAGGTTAACCGCATTGCCTCGCATGCACAGTTCAACGGCATGAACCTGCTCACCGGCCGGTTCGCCAACGAGACGGGTACGAACACCGTTACGGCAAGTATGTACTTCCACATCGGGGCGAACATGGACCAGCGCGAGCGCGTGTTCATCGGTACGATGACGGCTCAGGGTCTGGGCATTCAGAGCGCCGACGGGCTGCCCCATACCGCCACGTTCATCTCCATGTCGACTCCCGACAAGGCGAATATCGCCATCGGCGTGATCGACGAGGCGTTGAAGGCGGTCAACAAGCAGCGCGCCGACCTCGGTGCATACCAGAACCGGCTCGACTACGCTCGACAGTCTCTCTCGGTCGGCGCCGAGAACATTCAGGCTGCCGAGTCGCGCATCCGCGACACCGACATGGCGGACGAGATCGTGGACTTTACCACGAATCAGATTCTCGTCCAGTCGTCGACCGCGATGATCGCACAGGCCAACCAGCAGCCACAGAGCGTTCTGCAGTTGCTGCAGTAGGCGAAACCCGTCCTGCACGCCGAGACCCGGCCGCCTTCACGGTGGTCGGGTTTTTTTTGCCCGCGCGCCGTCCGTCGTCCCCGCGTCTGGTTGAAACGCGGAGCGGGCTTCGGGGATAATGGCCGCCGTGAAACGCATTTCCACGCCACGCGTCCTCGATGAGCTCGCCCGCCACTTCGACAGGGCTGGGTTCCGCTGCTTTCTCGTCGGCGGCGCGCTTCGGAACATTGCCCTCCGCGGCGCGCCCATGGACTACGACCTCGCAACCGATGCACATCCGAAGGATGTGCATCGGATCTTCCGACGCGTTATCCCGACCGGCATACAACATGGAACCGTCACCGTCCTTTACAAGGGGCACCAGTTCGAAGTCACGACGTTTCGCACCGAAAGCATGTACTCCGACTCTCGACGGCCCGACTCGGTGGCTTTCTCCACCTCGATCGAGGAGGATCTCGCACGGCGCGACTTCACCATCAACGGCATGGCGCTCGACCTAGTCAGCCGCGAGTTTTTTGACCCCCACGGGGGACTCGGGGACATCAAAGCAAAGAAGGTGCGCGCGATCGGAGATCCCGCCAGGCGATTCGGCGAGGACGGGCTGCGGGTCATGCGTGCCCTTCGATTTGCAACGCAACTCGAGTTCGACCTCGCCCCTGCCACCCGCGAGGCAATTCCGAGTGCCCTGCCCGCCCTCAACAAGGTTTCGGCAGAGCGCAAGCGCGATGAGCTTGTTAAGACGATTGAGGCCGAGCACCCGGCACGGGGAATACTGCTCATGCAGGAGACGGGAGTCATGTCACAGCTCATACCCGAGCTTGCAGCCTGCGACTCCATGCCGCAGGGGGAGGGCGTGAACCGCACGGTGCTGACGCACTCCGCATACGCCTGCGAGGGGGCCCCCAGAGACCGGATAGAGATCCGGCTGGCGGCCCTTTTGCATGATGTCGGGAAAGTCGACACGTACGAGGAGGATGAGGAGGTCGGGATGCGCTTTCATGGCCACGATGCCGTCTCAGCCGAACACGCCCGCGCGATCCTCAGCCGGCTGAGATTCTCAAACAATGTCATCGATGCGGTCTCGCACCTCGTTCGCCATCATATGTTCGGCTACGACCCAACCAGCTGGACCAACGCTACGGTCAGACGCTTTATTTCCCGTGTCGGCGCGGAGTATGTCGGCGATCTCATTCTCCTTCGACGCGCCGACAGCTACGGGAAGGCCGGCCATGCGGTGCATGACCGCCGACTCGACGCCCTCGAGGAGCACGTCCGGCAGGTGCTTGCCGCCGACAGCGCCCTGAGCGTCAAAGACCTGGCAGTAAACGGAAACATTCTCCACGAGGCGGCAGGCGTGCCGAAAGGACCACTGATGGGGCGGACGCTTGAGTTTCTCCTCGAGAGCGTGCTGCAGGATCCCTCACAGAACACTCGTGACAAGCTTGTCGAAATAGCGCGGAACTACTACGAGCAGAGGCTGCAGGCGGGCAACTAACGACCCGTCGGTGAAGGCGCAGTCCCATGACAGCAGGCGAATTGCCCGTGGCGCATAAGGTGGTGCGCACTCAGCCCCTGGATTTTCGTTCCCGGCCCTTTCGAGACTCGGCCCGTTTCGGCTCCCCGTTCTCGGGATCGTCCCCGTCCGGTGAGGATTGCGAGAGACTTTCGTAGGCGAGCTTTGCGGCTTCCTGCTCGGCCTGTTTCTTGTTCTTGCCCTGCCCGGGACCGTAAGCACGGCCGTTCACCCGCACTTCGATCCAGAAGGTTTTTGAATGGTCGGGCCCAGTCTTCTTCATGAGTGAATACTTGGGATAGCTCTTGAACTGCTTCTGCACGAGCTCCTGAAGCAGCGTCTTGTAATCTTTGCGATGTCTGTTCTCGAGAACCTTGTTAATCTCGGGCACGAGGTAGCGAAGGACGAACCGGCGCGAGTTGCGGAATCCGGAGTCGAGGAAGTACGCTCCGATTATCGCCTCGAGCGCATCGGCAAGAAGGGCCTTCTTCGAACGCCCGCCGGAAAACTCTTCACCTTTGCCGATAAGAATAAAATTGTCCACGCGCAGGTCGCGCGAGATAGTGGCGAGACTGTCCTCTGAGACAACGAAGGACTTGATCTTTGCAAGATCTCCCTCGGCCTTATCGGTCAGCGTGTTGAATAAATACTCTGCAACCACGAGCCCGAGCACCGAGTCACCGAGAAACTCCAGTTTCTCGTTGTTGTCGATGTCGTTATGCCGCTCATTCGCGAACGAGCGGTGGCAAAACGCAAGATTCAGAAGCTCGAGCTTTTTGAAGCGAATCCCTGCCTGCTTCTCAAAAAGCTGAAGCTCCTGTTTCCGTTCGCCGTCGATCTCGGGCGGCTGCAGTTCGTCGTGTGACTTCATCAGCCGCACACTGCACCCCCTGACGCAAACGAAGTTCCCCCGCGCGCGCGGAGGAACTTCGTCTTGAAGCGCTCACGAAATCAAGAACACCGAGCTAACTCTGCTGAGACTTCAGATATTCGAGCGCATCCCGAACCGTTTCGAACTCATTTGCCTTCTCGTCGGGAATGGAAATACCCATCTCCTCTTCGATGGCATAAACGAGCTCGTAGGTGTCGAGGCTGTCGGCTCCAAGATCTTGGCGGAAGGACGAGTCCATTGAGATTTTATCCTCGTCTACTTCGAGCTTGTCGGCGATGAGCTTTTTCATCCTCTCGAACAGTTCTTCCATTGCGGGTCCTCCTACTCGGGTGTATTAACCCAACTCCTCCGGATCAAATACCTTTCTGCCGCGGTAATACCCCGACTTCATGTCAACCCGATGGCGCTTAACCATCTCACCTGACTCCGGAGAGGTTATCAGGGTTGGCAATTTCAGCTTGCCGTTTATGCTCCGTCGCCTGCGCGTGCGAGCTTTGGAGTGCTTCTTCTTTGGTACTGCCATCTATCCGTCCTTCTGCTCCATACTAAAATTGACCCCTACGTTAGCCAATCGGGGCCGCACTGTCAACATGAAGCGTTGCCGTTCAGGCACGTGCCTCCTGTTTCAATTTTTCTTCGATCGCGCTCACGACCGGTGGGGGAACCATGGTCGATATGTCGCCTCCGAGGCGTGCGAGCTCCTTGATTGCCGACGAGCGCAGCACGAAGTACTGGGGGTCGGTGGGCATCAAAATAGTCTCCACACGCGGATTCAGACCCTTGTTCAGCATTGAGAGCTCGAACTCGTACTCGAAGTCGTCGAGTGCCCTCACACCCCGGATCATGACCTTCGCATCTTCTCGATCGGCAAACTCCACGATGAGCCGGTCCCACAGGTGGACATCCACGTTGTCCATATCCGAAACCAGCTCCTGCATCATCCCGTAGCGCTCTTCCGCGGAAAACGTGTAGTGCTTGTGTGGGTTTACGGCGATCACGATGCTCACCACATCGAAGATGCCGGCTGCCCGCCGGACTATGTTTATATGACCGTTCGTCGGCGGATCAAACGAGCCCGGGAAGAGTGCCCTGATCATTGCCACATAGTAGCGACTGCACGGGTAAAGGTCAATCATTTTGCCGGTTCGCGACCGACGCAACCCCATGATATACTCACAAACACCGATGTCCCGTCGCGCTAAACTGATCGCGGTTGCATTTATCGTTTGTATCACGCCCCTCGCTGTGTCGGCTCAGGCACCGGACGCCTCCGGAGCGAACGGCGATTCCACGGGCGCACCCACCGCTGAAGACACGGCGGGCGCCGACTGGATCCGGCTCGAGAGCGCTCAGAGGGGGAGAACTAACCCCGAGCGTACCGAGGTCCATATCCTCCTTGCCCGCGCAACCTCGCCGGACCCGATGCTGCAGAGACAGGCGCTCTCGCGCGTACGTGCGCTCGTCGAAGACAACGACCCCCTATCGCGATTCCCTGAGGTCACGGAGATCATCTCCCTATTGGTCCTCGAGCCCTACCGGGTGGCTCGATCCGGAGGCGATACGGAAGAGCGGTCCTCGAGGACGGGAAACCCCGACGTCCGTATCCGAGCGCTCGAGCTCCTCGGACGCATTGGTGGACCGCAGGCATACGAGGTCGTCGTTGAGTCGCTGCGGGTCGAGCGCGACCCGGCTGTTCGTGCCGCCGCGCTTTACGTTCTGCCACGTCTCGGGGTACGACCGGGGCCGGAGCTCCCGGCCATCCTGTCCCGTGCCATACAGCGCAGCTCCGACGATACGGGCCCGCTTCGAGCGGCGCTCGCCTCGGTGCGCACCCTCCACGCTCGATACGGATTCATGGACACCCCGGAGCTCTTTACCGCCGTCATCGACGTTGCTCAGGGGCCCCACAACGCCACCCTACGACGGGACGCCTTCGAGGTGCTGGAATTACTTCGAGAGTGATGGTCGGAGCCTGCCGAGTCCGGCTTCCGGATCGTTGAGATTCGCTCCCGGGGCTCGTCAGCCTTGCTCCGGACTCGTCGTCCTGGGGCTGTATTGATCCCCCTCGCGCCGGTCGACGAGCTCGTTTGTAAGCTTGTCCGCGAGACGCTGTATTGCCGCGTCTAAATAGTCCTCGTCCTGAATCCGCTGTTTGAGTGCTCGTATTCGTTTCGGGTCAGGCTGTTTTGCGATTCGTACCATGTTTACTCACCGACGGCGACAGTCATGTGGCGAACCGTGCGTCCGCCGTCGGCGAGGAACAAAAGCTCGAATCGCCGGCGAAAGGTCGCAAGTACGGGGTGATGCTGCAGATAGGCCTGCGCCGACAGGCGAAGCCGCCGGCGCTTTCGCGCATCCACCACCCGGTCCAACTCGGTTATCGGCATCCGCTCCCAGCTCTTCACTTCCACGAATACAACCAAGTCATCCCACACAGCTATTATATCGACTTCTCCGTGCCGGCATTTGAAGTTTCTTTCGAGAATACGGTAGTTCTTCTGCTCGAGATAGGCCGAGGCAGCGTCTTCGCCTCGGCGTCCTTTCTGGGTGGTGCTTTCAGGTGTTTGCCGAACTGGTCACTCCCCGCGTGCTTTGGAGATCTCCCGGGGGTCTACCGCCTTCGCAATGAAGAGCTTTTTCTCTTCGGCAAGATCCACAACGGATCCATGGTCGTCCCGGTACTCATGGCCGTTCTCATCGATCATGATCTTCAACTTCGGCTTCAGCGGTGCGCTCCGGTTGTTCTCTACGACGCGTGCGATCGAGCTGTCGTTGAGTAGAACCACACTGCCGACCGGATAGATACCCATTGCTCGAATGAAGATCTTGAGAACCTGGGGATCGAAGCGGCGGCCGTTATCGCTCAAGATGTTTCGCATGGCGGTGTAGCCCATCATCGAATTCCTATACGGCCTTTTTGAGATCATTGCTTGAAAAGAGTCGATCACAGCCACAATTCGGGCAAACAAAATGATGTTTTCGCCCGAGAGCATCTTCGGATACCCCTGACCGTCCCATCGCTCCTGGTGTTGCAGTGCCGCGCGGCCGATTTCCTCGGGGTAGCGCAACTCACGGGTAATAATTTTGTAGGAATGCACGGGATGCGTGCGGATCGCCTGAGCTTCCTCGGCGGTGAGCTTGTCCTTCTTGTTTACGATCTCGGGTGGAAGACGAAGCATGCCTACATCGTGGAGCAAAGCCGCGGTTGCAAGATGTATAAGGCGGTGTTTCGCCATCCCCAGGCTCGAACCGATGGGTGTCGAAATGATGGCGGCGTTCAGCGCGTTGTCGACGTCGGTCATAGCGCCCTGAAAACCGTAGAGGATGTACTCGATTGTCTGATTGGGATACTGCTCGAGCAGTCTGAACATCGCGTCCACGACTGTGTCGATGGCGGAGGTCTCCACGGGATCGTAGTTCCGAATCTGTTCAAAAACTGTGCGAATTTGCTGGCGGAGCTTCGTGTGGGTCTTCATTACCAGCTCGTGTTCGCTGGTGTTGAAGGCCCGCATGAAGAAGGTGTTCTCCTCCTGCCCCTCGTCGAAGCCCTCCGAAAGCATTTCGCCTTCGGTGGTCACATCGGAGATCTGCCACTTCTGCAGGCGTTGAATATCCTTCTGCCGGATGGGTACCCGAGAAGGCACGAGAATATTCTCCCCGTCGATATACACGGGTTTGTCGAACTGTTGCCCCGGTTTCAACTCCGAAACCTTGATGCTGCGCATTACCTCACCCGCCCTTCCGCACGTAGCACGAAGGCAAGTATTTCCGCTACGGCCCCATAGAGGTCTTCCGGAATCAATTCTCCGATATCGAGAAATACGAGAGACTCGGCGAGCGCGGGATCCGCCACAATTTGGACGCCCGCCTCTTCGGCGACTCTCTCAATCCGCTCTGCCACATGCGCCGATCCTTTTGCCACGACAAGCGGCGCCGGCAGAGTCTCGTCGTACCGGAGGGCTATCGCCTTCTCCATACGCTCCCGCTACGCTTCGGTGTCGATGCCATTGAGTATATCCACACTTTCACCCGTTGAAAACCCGTCAAAATCCCCTTCGGGGTGGGCATCGACCTTGCCGAAGCCAAGCAAGCCGAGTCTTTCGACGAGCTCTCCGAGCAGCTCCCCCGGTGGTGCTTCGCCCTCGGGATAAAAGACCCGCGTGCTGCCGCCTGAAGCGCCGCCGCGGAGCAGCTCGAACTCCCACCGCCCGCGCTCTCCATCTGCTGATACGACCGCCCGATCGAAGCTCGGTCGGTCACCGGAGAAGTGCACGCGAATGCTGCCGCGGTAGCTCCGCCCCCCGTCGGGATCGACGGAGAAGGGAACGACGATCCAGTGCCCGCTCTCGTTCCGCAGGTGGTTGAAGGCGTGTATGAGGTCCCCGGCCTCGTTGTCGCGACGCTCAACGATTTCCCGCACGGTGTCCTCGGCGTCGCCGCCGGGACTCCGGCTCTTCGCCCGATCGCCACGCCGGCGACCGGCGTCATCATGGAAGTCCCCGTGACCGCCGCCGTCTCCGGCGCCATGCCCGTGACCGCCGTAGCCGTCGAGGGCGTCGATAAGGCGGTCGAGTCCCTCCTGCGAAGGCGTGAGGCCTTTCTGCTGCATGAGTAGATAGGCGCGTACCAGGCGCGGCGAGACCGAGTCGCGGTTTCTGAAGAAGTTGTAGACGTTTCGGATATGCCCCGGGTCGAGTGGCATTCCGCTTCGAAGCAGAGCGCGAAGAACCGTCACGGATAGCTCGTCGCGGGGCAGCCCCTCGGTGCCGAGAAAGCGCATGGCGCCCTCTTGCGCTCCCACATCCGCATATGGCTGCAAAAGGACCGTACCGGCCTCAATGCGAACCTGCGCCTCGAAGGTCATGCCGGCAGACAGGTTCCGTTGGGACGTCGCGGCTATCACCCGCCCTCCGATGCCGAGCATCCATTTCGACGGGGCGAGTTGCTTGATGACATGAGCCCGGACAACCTGCCCGGAGCGTAGCGAGGAACGCCGCTGAGCGCCCGCCTCGAAAATGAGGCGAGCGATGGAACCCGGTCCACCGGCGCCCTGCATGAGCTATCGCTGCTTGGCCTGGGGCTTCTTGCGGATGAGCTCCGCCACCTTCGCAGCCTTTCCAACGCGATTTCGGATGTAGTAGAGCTTAGCCCGTCGGACGCGGCCTCGGCGGCTGACTTCGATCTTCTGGATGCGTGGCGAGTGGAGCGGGAATACACGCTCGACACCGACCCCGTAAGACATCTTTCGAACGGTGAAGGTCCGACGCACGCCGCCGTTATTCTTGGCGATCACGAGACCCTCGTAGACCTGAATACGCTCGGTGCGACCCTCAACGATGTTAAAATGAACTTTGACCGTATCTCCGACCCGGAAGTTTTCGGCGTCTTGTTTTGTCTGTTCGCTCTCGATTGCGCTGATGAGATCCATGCCCGGCTCCTTATTCTTTCGCTTTCTCTGAGTTTTCGTCGTGTGCGACGTCGAGCAAATCCGCGCGGTGGGTGCGCGTTTTCTCGATTCGCTGCTGCTGCCGCCACTCCCGAATCCGCTTATGATGCCCGGTCAGCAGCACCTCCGGAACGTGCATCCCCTTGTAGACCTCAGGTCGCGTGTAGTGGGGGTATTCGAGGAGACCCTCTGTAAAGCTCTCCTCGGACAGCGACTCCGGTGTAATTACCCGGTCGATCAATCTGACCGCGGCATCAATGATGACGAGAGCGGACAACTCGCCCGACGATACGACATAATCGCCGATTGTAAGCTCATCGTCAACATAGTGATCGATGATGCGCTGGTCCACGCCCTCATAGCGCCCGCAGATGAAGACCAGGTCTTGCTCCCCGGCAAGCTCATGGGCCACATCCTGAGTAAACCGTCGCCCCGAGGGGCTCGGGTAGATGGTGCGCCGCTGCTCCGCGCCAACGGAATCGAGGGCGGCGCCGAGCGGCTCGGGCTTCAACACCATGCCGGCGCCACCTCCGTAGGGGGCGTCGTCGGCGGTACGGTGCCTATCCTCGGCGAAATCCCGAATGTCCACCGCACGGTAGGAGACGAATCCACGATCCACCGCGCGACCCAGAATCGATTCGGAGAAAAACGCCTCCACGAGGCCCGGGAACAGGGTGAGCACGTCAATCTTCATTTGATTCGGGCCTCGTTCGCGCTCATGCAAGAATCCAGGGGGTCTCAAGCTCGATGCGTCGATGCTTGGGGTCGACCTCGCCGATGAAGGGCTCGCGGAAGGGTACGTTAAAGATTTTCCCGTCGGGCGTCTCCACCTCGAGGATATCCCCGATCCCCGTCTCCCACACCGAAACGACGCGCGCAAGCGCCTCCCGGGTCTGCCCCGGCGGGCGAAGCTCACAGCCGATCAGATCGGCAATGTAGTACTCGTCCTCGCCGCACTGCGCCGCCTGAGAGCGGGGGACCCACACCTCGCAGCGCTGCAACCTTTGCGCCGCATCCCGCGAATCGACGCCCCGAAACTTCACCAGGGCTTCGCGGTGCGTGAGGCGCAGGTACTCCACTTCCAAACGGTGAGCTGTGCCCTCGTCCGCCCCGGGGCAACGAAGCCCCACTTCCCTGAGCTCGCCAAGATGGTCGAACTCACCGGAATAACTGCCGAGCTTCACCTCTCCGGAGGTGCCATGCGCGCCACGGATGAAGCCCACGGCCAGCTCATCCATCAGTCGAGGATCTCGAGCACCACCCGCTTTCCGGTCTTAGTCGAGGCGGCGCTGAGAACGGTGCGGATTGCTTTGGCGATACGCCCGTGCTTGCCGATCACCTTGCCGATATCCCCCTGAGAGACCTGGAGCTCGAGAATGGTCGACTTCTCCCCTTCGATCATATTCACTTTAACCTCGTCCGGCTCGTCGACCAGTGACCGGGCGATATAGTTCACGAGTTCTTTTTCCACGCGTGCCTCCCCTTGTGCTGTGTATTGCTGCGTACAGGGTGCTAACAGGCGCTACTTGATGTGGAAGTTCCTCTTGTTGAGAAGCTGTCGCACCGTATCGCTCGGCCGCGCTCCTTTGTCGATCCACTCGCGAATCCGATCCTCTTTGAGGTTCAGCTGCTTTTCCTCGATTTCAATCGGATGGTACAGGCCAACCTCTTCGATGGCGCGACCGTCACGCGGGGATCGCGTATCCATGACGACCAACCGGTAATAAGGTCTCTTTCGCGTTCCAAATCTTTTCAACCGTATTCTGGCGCTCACAACTTCCTCCTGGTTCGTATGCGCTACATGCCACCAAGCTGAGACAGCATCTGGTTCTGATACTTCTTGTTCTTGGACATTTTCTTCATCGTCTGTCGCATCTTATCAAATTTCTTCAAAAGACGCGTCACTTCGTACACCGAGGTTCCACTGCCTTTTGCGATCCGCTTGCGACGAGGCGGACCGAGAATCCGGTGGTTTCTTCGCTCTTCGCGAGTCATAGATAGGATGATCGCCTCTTCGTGCTTGATCTGGTTCTCGTCGATGTCGTCCTCGGAGATTTGCCCTTTCAGACCGGGGATCATCTCGAGCATGGATTGCACCGAACCCATCTTTCGCATGCGTTGAAACTGATCGAGGTAGTCCTCGAGCGTGAAGGTTGCCGAGCGCATCTTGTTCTGAAGCGCGACGGCTTCCTCCTCGTTGTAGGTCTCCTGCGCCTTCTCGACGAGAGAAACGACATCGCCCATACCGAGAATGCGAGAGGCCATGCGGTCGGGATAGAAGGGTTCGAGGTCTTCCATCTTCTCACCGACACCAATGAACTTGATGGGCTTGCCCGTGACGCTCTTGAGACTAAGCGCCGCACCGCCGCGCGTGTCGGAGTCGAACTTACTGAGGATGACGCCTGAGAGGTCCATGCGCTCGTCAAAGGTTTTTGCAACCTCAACGGCGTTCTGACCGGTCATCGCGTCTGCAACAAGCAATACTTCTTGAGGATCAGCGACCTTGCGGACCCTCTCGAGCTCCCCCATGAGCCCTTCGTCTATCTGAAGGCGTCCCGAGGTGTCGACGAGCACCGTGTTGAGCCCCCGACTCTTCGCCTCTTTCAGCGCACCTTTGACCACCTTGACCGGATCTTTCGTTTTGCGGTCGGTGTAAACGGGAATGCCCGCCTGCTCACCGAGGACCTCAAGCTGATCGATGGCCGCCGGTCGCACGAGGTCCGCGGCAACGAGAAGCGGCGTGCGTTTGTCGCGGTTCTTCAGATGTGCCGCAAGCTTGGCCGCCGTGGTTGTCTTCCCCGACCCCTGGAGACCTGCGAGGAGGATGACCGACTGAGTGTCGGGCCCCTTGAGCTCGAGATCCTGTCGCTCGTCCCCGAGAAGAGAGACCATGCGGTCGTGGACGATCTTCACGAACTGCTGTCCGGGAGACACTGAGCGCAACACCGCCTCTCCCGTGGCTTCGCGGATCGTGTGATTTACGAAACGGCGCACCACGCGCAGGTTTACGTCTGCTTCGAGGAGTGCAACTTTTATCTCGTCGACGGCGTCCTGGACATTCTTCTCGGAGATCGAAGATTTGCCGGATACCTGCCGGACGATATCGCTTAGTTTGTTGGAAATTCTGTCGAGCATGGTCCCAGTGTCCGAAGGATGTAGCGTTATTTATACTGTTTCCAAAACGTCGGTGTCAACCGTCAGCGGATATCGAAGAAATGGCGCCTGAGATACTGCACGCGCTCCTCCGCGGGCTGCCAGTGGCGGCTGAGCGGAAATTCGTCCACGACGCGCCGGTAGTACTCCATCGCCGCACGAGCGTCGCGTCGATCCTCGTGCAGCCGTCCGAGGCGGTAGTAGAGCTCGGCCGGGTCGTCGGGCGTCCCTCCGGCCTCCATGTATGCCTCGAGCGGACCCACCGCCCGCGAGGGATCGGTGCTCTCCAGCAGCAGATTGCCGAGCCGCAGAAGCTCCTCTTCGGTGATCTTGGACGCCGCTGCCGCGGCGGGTGGCGTCACCTCGGGAAATGGCGTCACCTCAGCCGGTGAGGCGACGCCGGCGCCCGTACCGGCGCCCGCCGGATCCGAAGGGCGGCCTGCGAGGTCCGCCGCGGACCGGTCGTCGGGTACCGGGACCGCGCGGTCCGTGAGCACCTCTCCGTCCATCTGCCCGAAGAGCTCCCAGGCTGCCTCCGCATCGCCGGTTTCCAG
>JAAAOR010000134.1 GCA_009908735.1 Spirochaetota bacterium
GGTTTCAACATTTGACCGTAACTCACTAAGCGGTTATATTCACGATAGCAATCTTCAGGGGGTGAAATGGTCTCGACTCAGGAATTGCGTCAGCATGCGTTGCAGGTGGAGCGCCTACTCCTAAAAGGCACAAAAGTAACTGCAGACGAAGCAGATTACGCACTCGCTGCGTAAATAGTAGCGACGGGCACCCGGGGCGCAGTTCTGAGCGCCGGGCTGCTTGACACTAAACCAGGACTTGCTCCGGCGGACGTTCGGCACCGCCGGGGGACTAAAAGCCGGACTGAAAGGGGATGCAGGCACGTTTCCCGGCCTCGCATCTCCGGATTTCAAACGGGAGACTATGCCTGTAGAAGCGTATGCGCGCTCCTGAGGACCCCGGTTCGACTCCGGGCACCTCCACTTGAAGTATCAAGAAGCGTGTTGGTGACTTTCACGTAAGTCACTATGGTCTTTGGAGATACAAGTCAACGTCGTGCCGCGCCGAGGATCAGGTTGCATGACGGAGGCTAAGGTCCTGAACGCTAACAACTTAGCCTGGTGGCCAACAACACGCTCCTATATACCCCGGAAGCTACTCCCACTCAATGGTCGCCGGCGGCTTACTCGACACATCATAGACCACCCGTCCCACCTCAGGGTGACGATTCGTGATGATCGATGAAATCTCGAGCAGATGGTCGGTTGGGAAGGGATAAACGTCGGCAGTCATCCCGTCGCGAGAGCCGACCGCTCGTAGCGCAATGACACTGCCGTAGCCGCGCTCGTCACCGGTAACGCCCACGGATCTAATAGGCAGTAACACGGCAAATGCCTGCCAGATTTCATCGTAGAGTCCGCGTTCTTTCAGCTCCGTGATGTAGGTATGGTCGACCTCCCGCAGGAGGGCGCAGCGGTCGCGGGTGACCTCACCGAGAATGCGCACGGCAAGGCCCGGACCAGGGAATGGGTGTCGCCGTATGATATCCTCGCGGACGCCGAGGCGGTCGCCGAGATCGCGCACTTCGTCCTTGTAGAGGTGAATGAGAGGCTCAACCACCTCACCGGCCTCGCGCTTGGCTTCGATGAGAGGCGAGCGCACGTTATGGTGGGATTTGATCACCCGTGCCTTTTTTCCCACGCCCCGTCCCGATTCCACATAGTCGGTATAGAGGGTGCCCTGGGCGAGAACGTAATCCCCTGGGACATGGGCGCGGATCTCGGCTTCCTGCACGCGAACAAAGGTGTCTCCGATTGCTCTGCGCTTTTCCTCGGGATCGGAGGTGCCTGCAAGAGCGCCCAGAAACGCCTCCTCGGCATCGACAATGTAGAGGTGCCGCGCACCGAGCGCTTCGAGCCCGCGGCGGACCTCTTCGGTCTCGCGGTAGCGCATGAGGCCGGTGTCGACGTACATTAAGTGCACCTGCTCGGGCGGCAGCGCGGCGAGCAGTATGGCGGCCGTCACGGTAGAGTCCACGCCGCCGGAGATGAGAAGGAGGACCGGCTTTGAGCCGACACGTGCTGTGAGCTCGGCCGACATCTGCTCAGCATAGGCGTCCATGGTCCACTGTCGCCGTGCGCCGGCGATACGCACGGCGAAGTTCTCGAGGACGCGCGTACCGGCCGCCGTGTGGGTGACCTCGGGGTGGAACTGGATGCCGACAAAGTTACGCTCGCGGAAGGCAACGCAGCCGGGAAGGCCATGCTCGGACTGCGAGACCAGCTCTGCGTCCTGCGGCAGGCGCTCTATGCTGTCGCCATGGCTCATCCAGGAGACGAATCCGTCCTCGATACCTTCGAAGAGGGGATGCTCCCCGCTGATCTGTTGCCGCGCGCGTCCGTACTCACGCCGCTGTTGTCGCTCGACCTGGCCTCCGTGGTCATGGACTAGCCGCTGAAGCCCGTAGCAGATACCCAACACCGGTAATACGCCCTCATATACCGCCGGATCGGGAACGGGGGCATCGGCATCGTGCACCGAATGAGGGCTCCCCGACAGGATGATGCCGCGCACCTCGCTCAGATCCAGATCCACCAGCCGCTCGTCCCCCGGAACTATGCGGGAGTAGATCGAGAGCTCGCGAATGCGACGTGCGATGAGCTGCGTCGTCTGGCTTCCGAAATCGAGTATCAGGATGGTGTCCACGGATCCCTCTCGACGATGGTGTGCTCACGGTCGGACCCGACCGAAATAATCTCGACGGGGACGCCTGTGTACTCCTCGATATAGCGCACGTAGTCCTGGGCACCGGAGGGAAGCTCCGAAAAACTTCGCGCCTGCGACGACGATGCTTTCCAGCCGGCCAGGGGCTTCAGTACGGGTTCCGCATTTGCGATCGCGGTCCGCGAGGCGGGAAAGAGCTCGGTAACCCGGCCACCAACCTTGTACCCGACGCACACCTGAATCTCCTCGAAGGAATCGTATATATCAAGATGGGTCAACGCGAGTGTGTCGATCGAGTTCGACCGGCAGGCGTAGCGCAAGGCAACGAGGTCGAGATAACCGCAGCGTCGCGGTCGCCCAGTTGTGACCCCGTACTCGTTGCCGAGCTCGCGGATGACATGCTCTAGGTCCCCGTCTCGCTCGCTCTCGAACTCCGTCGGAAAGGGCCCGTTTCCGACACGGGTGGAATAGGCCTTGCACACGCCGACCACACGGTCAAGCTCGCGCGGCCCGAAGCCGGCCCCGCTTGCCGCTCCGCTGGCGGAGGAGGAGCCTGAAGAGACGAAGGGATAGGTACCGAGATCGAGATCGAGCAACGTTCCCTGCGCGCCTTCGAGTAGAATGTTCTCGTTGCCGTGATCGGTCATATAGGAGTTTACGTCGATCATCATCTCCCGGAAGAACTCCCGATGTTTGAGAAGATAATCGCGATCCTCCAGGGAAAGCGCGGCCAGCAGTGTGTCGTCGAAAGCATCGATCACTCTCACGCCGTCACGAGCGGACTTCATCGAGTAGGTGACACCTATGCCTCGACCGGTCGTCCCGATCGGCTGGGCGCGCTTGGTGTCGAGGTCCTTGTCCATCCGCTTGTACCGCGGGAGGACCAGGTGTGCCCGGTCGGAGATCAGGACGCGCCCGCTCCAGACCACGCCGGCATTCGAGAGCTCTTCGAGCTCCGTCTCCAGGGCTTCGGGGTCGATAACCATCCCGGTGCCGAGGATGACACGCTTATCTTCGTAGACGACACCCGAGGGAACCAGATGGAGTTTGTAGGTATTTGAGCCGTGGACAATGGTGTGCCCGGCGTTCGCGCCGCCCGAGAAACGAACGACTGTATCAGCATCTTTGGCGAGGAAGTCGACGATCTTGCCCTTGCCCTCATCGCCCCACTGAGCTCCGATTACTACCAGTTTCATAATACCTGCGTCCCTTCCGCCGGCAATGAACGCGATTAAGGCGCCGGCCGGCGAGAATATCAGCGTGAATAGTTCGGCGGCTCCTGCACGATCGCAACGTCGTGCACGTGCCCTTCCTTCAAACCCGCGCCGGAAATACGGATAAACTTTGCCGATTCTCGGAGCTCGTCGAGGTTTCTCGTTCCGCAGTAGCCCATCCCTTTCTTAAGCCCGGTGACGAGCTGGGCGAGAAATGGAGCTAGCTCACCTTTGTAGGGAACCCGGCCTTCGACTCCTTCCGGCACTGGCTCCTCGCCCTCGGCTGAAGCATAGCGGTCGGCCGAGCCTTCCCTCATCGCGCCGATAGACCCCATCCCGCGATAGGCCTTGAAGATCCGCCCTTCGTAGATGACTTCGCGACCCGGTGCCTCTTTCAGTCCGGCAAAGAGGTTCCCGATCATCACCGCATGCGCACCGGCGGCAAGGGCCTTGGTAATGTCACCGGAGTACTTGATGCCGCCGTCCGCGATCACCGGCACCCCGTGCTTTGCAGCCTCCTCCGAAGCCCACTGCACCGCGGAGAACTGCGGCACTCCGATGCCCGCCACGACTCGGGTCGTGCAGATGGACCCAGGCCCGACGCCGACTTTGATGATGTCTGCACCTGCGTCTATGAGCCGTCGCGTTCCCTCGGCGGTAGCGACGTTTCCGCCGACGACGGTTACGGGTGCGTGAGACTTGATGTACTCGATGGAGCGCACGACGTTTGCCGAGTCCCCGTGCGCCGTATCCATCACGATAACATCAACTTTGCTCTCGAGTAGCAGCGGCAGCCGCTTCTCGAGATCATTCGGCCCCATCGCTGCACCAACTAGGAGCCGCCCCGATGCGTCGGTGGCGGCATGCGGATAGGCCTCGTGCTTCTCGATATCTTTCACGGTAATAAGCCCGGTGAGGTGCCCATCATCATCGACAACGGGAAGCTTTTCGATCTTATGCTCGTCAAATTTCGCCTTTGCCGCGGCAATACTCGGGTTTCCCTGGATAACCACTGGATCCGGTGTCATGACCTCACGCACCGAAAGGGAGAAGTCGCTGCAGAAGCGCATGTCACGGCTCGTGATGATGCCTTTGAGCTCACCACGCTGTACCACGGGCAGCCCCGAAATACCGTTGTGCTGCATCGCGTGCCATACTTCGCCGACCGTCTGCTCGAGCTCCACCACCATTGGCGCCTCAATGACCCAGTTGAGGAAGCGCTTGACCTTGTGAACTTGATTCGCCTGCTGCTGAGGCGACATGTTGCGGTGGATCACGCCCAAACCGCCGTGAAGCGCAAGCCCGATGGCAAGGCCGTCCTCGGTTACGGTGTCCATTGCTGCCGACACCACAGGGACATTCAATGAGATCCCAGGCGCCAGATTAGCTTCCACGCTCGCCTCGGTGGGTAGGAAGTCTGCATGCCCCGGTAACAGCAGGACATCGTCGTAACTCAATGTTTCTTCAAGCGCCATGCGCGCGACCTCCCCGGGAAATCTTTCATATAGACCTTTTTGCTTGACTCTTTAAAAGAATGCCCAAACCGATGATAATACGACTATGAGACTCTATCGTATTTCGGTCTTCGCAACAATGGCCGTCGTTGTCTTCACCGGCTGTGCGGAGGAGCGCGAGGCCCCGCCTCGGGTCGAGACGAATCAGGTCGTCGTTCCGGAGGCTGGAGAGGGCATAACGCTTGCCTCGCGCGCTCAGCCATCACTATCAATACGCAACAGGGAAGCTCCCACCGACGTCAAGGTTCGAATGTCGGAGGACGCGATCCCCTCTCAAGCCATTGACATAAATCTGGACGTAGATCAAGCCGACGAGCAAATTATCGTCTTTAAGCGGCGCGACGACTCGGAGGACCGCATCCACGTACTCGTCGCCGATTTCGACAGCATCCGCAACTCCTATGTTCCCGCGTGGGAAGGCACGACGCAGGCCACCAACGTCCGTACCTTTGCACTCTATACAAAAGACCTCACCGGGGATCACGACTTGGAAATCGTTGCATTCGGCATGGACAACGAGGGTGATCAGACCCTTGATGTGTTCAAACGAACTTCTGCCTTCGGCGGCTTCGGTCTGCGTTACCGCAACATCGCATCTTTCACCAGCGACGCGAGCATTGAGATCGAGGAGAAAGAGCGCTCGGAGGCCTATCAGGCCGTCCAAACAAGCGGTCAAAGCTTCCCGATCGTCGTCTACCGACGTGATTCGGAGTCGGAGAACATGCTCGATCTCGTGAAGCACAACTACTTTTGGCGCCAGTCGCAGGACTCCTACGTCGAGACAGGCACAGAGTCCATTCCCGGAAGCCGCATCGAGGAAGAACAGTTGAGCGAGCTCTACCAGGGCGACGTCCAAGGCTTCGAGCAGTTTCTTGCGGGTCCGTGGTATCGGTCCGTGGGGGAGAATGCGAGTGAGCCGGCGGGAGAGATCATTTTCTTCGATCCGGCCGAAGAGCGGATAACATTTCACGGGGGAGAAACGCTCGAGTCCTACGTCTGGATGGACTCCCACAAAACCATTTACCGCGCCGGCCCGGGTGTCTGGGTAAACGTGCGAAACGAGTCCCTCGAGAACATACGCCGTCAGATCGCGATATCGGTGGGTTCCATCGACCGTATCTCGCTGCGCATGGAAGATGCGGAGAACTGGAACGGCACCTACCGCAAGCTCACCCCGGGGCTCCGCGATACCCTACTCGCCTCCGGGGGTGACCCTGCCCGCTCGACTGACGCAGACTTGCAAGGCCTCTACAGTAACGACAGCGGCATGGAGATTTTTTTTGCATCGCCCCGGTTTACCATGAGAACCGAAGATGAGAAGCTCGAGGGAGGATTCGCCGCCTATCGACTCGATCGGAATGTGCTTCGCCTCAAGATCGTCGACAGCAACGGGCTTGTCGCCGAAAACCGCACCTACGCGTTCTCTTACTCGGAGAATGAAACCGACCAACGCATCGTGCGACGCCTCGAGCTTACCCCCGCCCGGGTACGGGTCAACGGGATTGAGCCCACCAGCAACGACACTATCACCCTCGAGCAGACCGAAGAACTCGAAGAGGACGATGGGGAGACCGCGTCACAGCCCGCAGCGGCAGAGGGTTCCGACGGCGCCTGATCTCCACCTATGGCCCTGGGGGTGCATGATGGCGGCGGGCCCGCCGAAGGCAACGCCTGAGAACCGATGGCCGCACGTAGGCTACTCGCCGAAAACGAGGAATCCCTCGAAGCCCTCTTCCTTCAGCCTGATGAGAAGCCGCTGGGGATCGCTTCCTTCGGGTACGTCGATGATGACGCGGTGGAACTCACCGTCGGGGCCGTCGACGATCTCCGCTGAAAACCCGGCCGACGCGATTTCCCTACGCATATCACGGGCGTTATCGACGCTCTTGAACGAACCCACCTGCACCCCACGCGGCGCGACCTCCGCGCCCCGCTCCTCCGCATCGGTATCGCCACCGGTATTGGTGCCTGCCGCCCCAGCGCCGGCGTCCGCGGGACCGTCTGCGGACGCACGACCTGTGAGCGCATCGAGGCCGAGAAAGGCAGAGGGGCGAGGCAGCTCGCTCACCGCGGCTCCGCCGGAGACGAGCATCATCTCTGGGCTATCGGGATAGAGATCGGTAAGCAGCCTTCGTGCGCGCTCCGCCTCGGCGTCTCGCTCGAGCCGGCGGGAAAGACGATAGAGGAATAGCAGTGTCGCCGGTTGAAGCGTCGGGGCGTGCTCGGCCTCAGAGAGTGTGCGCACGAGATCGAAGGCGTCTTCTGCGTCTCCCGAAGCCGAGCGTGCACGAGCCTGCAAAAGCGCGGCACGTCGCTGGATCCCCGGTTTCCGGCCTGCACGTACGACTCCTTCGGCAAGTCGGGTTGCGGAGCCGACCTCTCCGAGCTCGAGGCGGATCGCAGCCTCCTCTACCTGATAACGTGCCGCGGTTGCCTGCGCCGACTCGCTCCCTCCCCGCTCCGCGTAGTCTGCGGCCTCCGCATACGCCTCGGCCGCGCTCTCGAGGTCACCACTGAGAGCATGCAACTCGGCTGCTGATGCCAGTGCGTCAGCCCGACGCGCCCCGCTCAGTCGATCAAGGTGCGTGCGTACCACATCGAGCGCGGCAGAGACTGTCGGCGCCCGATCCACGGCTGTCTTTATGAGCTCGAGTCGCTCCGCCTCCGAGAGGTCATCCGCCCCAAGGGGAACGGTGAGTAGCGCGAAGAACAGTGAAACGCAGATCGTGAACGCCCTCGGGCGGGCTCGTGTTATGGGCCTCAGTGCGTCAGGTTTGCGTCTGCTCTGTTTCGTTCTCATCGCGGGTGCCGTCGCCTCCCAGTTCCCTCTTCGGCTGTTTTGGAGCGCGCGTTGAGCGGCGGCGAAAGGTGAACGGGAGCGTGACGAGGACGCCGAGAAAGAAGGCGACAAACAGGCTGATAAAGATGGGAACGTCGTCAAAGCGGTAGAACCCAAATGATACGTCCGACACGTTGGCGGCGTTAAAACCGACAAAGGCCAGGATCAGCCCCACTACGACCAGAAATACGACCAGTTTCCACGGCATGCCGCACTTACCTCCGGGCCCTGAGGCCACGAGCAAAGCGAAAAATGTTCACAACTCCGGTCCCCAGAAGACCGAGGCCACCAAGCCACATCAGCCCCGAAGCCAGCCCGCCGACCAGTGGCAGCGACGCGACGGCGGTGAGCAGTCCGCCTCCGGCAATCACCGCTCCGCCGATGCGATCGGCCTTTTTGCCTGAGGAGAGGCCGAGTCCCGCCACGGTGAGCACGCCACCGACGAGGAGACCGGGAAGCGACAACCCGGCGCCGAATTGAGTGAGCCCCCGCAAGAGCAGGAGGCCCAGCCCCGAGGCGCTGCTTACAATTCCCGTCATCCCCTGTCGCTCGAGTTTCTCTCGTGGTACCAGCTCATTCATGGCGCTCTTCCCCCTTTTTAATGCTTGAACGCACGCTGGCCCGTGAAGACCATCGCCACGTTCTGCTCGTTGCAGGCCTCGATCACTTCCCAGTCCCGAAGCGATCCACCCGGCTGTATGACAGCCGTCACGCCGCAGGAGACGCCCACGTCGAGCCCGTCGCGAAACGGGAAAAACCCGTCGGAGGCCATGGACGCACCCTTCAGCCCTCCGCACCCGTCATCGACGATTTGACGGACCTCCGCCTTGGCGCCTTCATCGAGCTCGGAAAACAGCGCCCCGTGCAGCCGCCACGCCTCCCGTTCCAGCCCCTTTCGGAGGGCCTTGTCGCGTGCGATCTCGGCGGCACCGACGCGGTCTTGCTCTCCGGTACCGATCCCCACGGTGACGCCGTCTCGCACATACACGATAGCATTGCTGGTCACAGCACCTGCCACGATCCACGCCATGCGCAGGTCCCGTGCCTCCGAGGGCGTGGGAGCCCGACGGACCGCGTACACCGTACCTTTATGTTCGGTGCGTGCGGGCTCCATGTTCTCTCTCTCGGGCAGTGTCGGAACGGCGGACCACTGCACGATGACGCCACCGTCCATGAGGGAATGCAGGTCAACAACCCGCGTCCCCACGAAGGCGGAAAGGCGATCAATATTTGCAATACGCAAAACCCGAAGGTTCTTGCGCTCGGCGAGCACCGCGAGCGCCCCGTCGGAGTAAGAGGGGGCCACCACAACCTCCGTGTAGTGTGAGGCGATGAGCGTCGCCGTTTCTTCGTCGACCGGCCTGTTCACTCCCACAGCGCCGCCAAACGCCGCAATGCGGTCGGCATCGAAGGCGCGCGTATAGGCCTCCGCCGGAGTCTCGCCGACCGCCACGCCGCAGGGGTTGTTGTGTTTGATGATGGCCACCGCCGGATCATCATCAAAGTAGCGCAGAATGTTCAGCGCCGCGTCCGCGTCCGTGATGTTGATTTTCCCCGGGTGCTTCCCGGACTGCAGAAGTTCCACATCGGAGGCCAGGTACTGCCCCGGCTGGATGCACTCCACCTCTCCGAGGCAGAGATTGCCGTTCTGCAGACGATACAACGCCGCTTCCTGGTCCGGGTTCTCACCGTAGCGCAGCCCCTTTCGCTCTCCGTCCACCACCCAGTCGACTTTTTCGTAGATGAGCGTCTGGCGCTGCTGATCGTCGTAGAACGATAGTTCCATCATGCGTGGGAACAGGTCGGGGTGGATCTGTCTATACATCGCCGAGAGCTTGTCTTTGCTCATCCGTCACTCCGTTGGTGTGCTTGGGGTCTGGGGCAGGCTGTAAGTTTCGTCGAGAGACATACCGCTGTTGCTATCGATCCACGAGCTGATGCTCGCGTCGTAGCGGGCGGTGTGGGAAAACGCCTCACATGCGAGTCGAAAGCGCGTTTGGAGGCCCAGAGTTCCACCGCTGTCCTCCAGCTCCTCGACGAGGGAACCGTAACTGTCGGGATTGCACACCGCCGCGACACGAAGAAAGTTCTTGGCAGAGGCCCGGATCAGCGTCGGCCCGCCGATGTCGATGTTCTGTCGCGCGCCCTCGAGATCGTGCGGATAGGCGGCGACCTGCTGCGAGAACGGATAGAGATTCACGACGGTCATATCGAAGGCGACGGCACCCGCCTGAGCGAGGTGACGCATGTGTTCCTCGTTCTCCGCGTCCGCGAGCAACCCCAGATAGATTCGAAAGTCGAGGGTTTTCACGAGCCCCCCGGCCATTTCTTCCTGTCCGGTGTACTCGGAGATAGAAACGAGGTTCCTCTCTGAGCGGCGACCGAGAAGCTCTGCAAGGCGCGAGTAGGTGCCGCCGGTGGAGTAAAAGACCACGTCCGGATTGGCCGCCAGCACCCCTTCGGCGAGAACCTCGAGATCCTGCTTGTCGGCCACACTGACGATAACCCGTCGGATCGCAATGCGGTCCGCCGTCGACCCCACTCGGTAGTGCTTACTCATCGCTCCCTCGCTCTACGTAGGCGTAGGCCTCGTGGTTGTGAATGCTCTCCGCGTTCTCCGCCTCCACGCTGAACCAGGGGAAGTGATCGAGCTCCTCGATGCGAACGCTCACCTCGCGCACCAGGTCCTCTACAAACACCGGGTTGTCGTAGGCCGTTTCGGTCACGTAGCGCTCATCCTCGCGCTTGAGCAGGGTGTAGAGCCCCGATGAGGCGGAGGCCTCTATGATTTCGATGACGTCCTCGATCCAAAAGAACGGACCGAGCTTGACCGTCACGCGGACCGTCCCTCGTTGGTTATGCGCGCCGCGGCTCGAGATTTCCCTCGAGCACGGGCATACCGTCTGCACAGGCGCCTCGATTCCCACGTAGAATCGCCGTTCATGGTCTGAGACGGAGCCGATGTACTTGCATGTGTAGGACATGATGCTGGTCTGGCCGGTGACCGGTGCCTGTTTCTTCATGAAGTACGGAAACGATACCACGGAGTATGCCGCTTCCGCCTCGACCGCCTCCCGCACCTGCTCGAGCATGTCGAGAAACGTAGGCATCTGGATGTCGGTGTAGTGATTATTGAACACCTCGATAAAGCGGCTCATGTGAGTGCCTTTGTAATGGTGCGGGAGGCTCGCAAAGATGTCGACGGTGGCGATCGTAGGCTGCGTGCCCGCCTGTTTGTCCAGCACCGTAACCGGGTAGCGCAGATTCTTCACGCCAACTTTCTGAAGCGGGATGTTTCGCTCGTCCTTCTGGCCCTGAACATCAACCATCGGCACGCCTCCGCGCAGATTCCACGGTGTTACTCATTAGCATAGCAATCGTCATGGGACCCACTCCTCCCGGCACAGGGGTGATGCGCGACGCGCGCTCGGAGGCTCCCTCGAACTCGACGTCGCCCACGAGCCGGTATCCTTTCTTTGCCTCCGGGTCATCCACGCGATTGATACCGACGTCCACGACCGCCGCCCCCTCTCCCACCATGTCGCCGGTGATAAAGCCCACCTGCCCGGCAGCCGCAACGAGAATGTCCGCCCGCCTCGTGTGGGCGGCAAGATCGGTGGTTCTGCTGTGGCAGACCGTAACCGTCGCGTTGGCTCCGGAGCGTTTTTGCATCAGAAGGGCCGCAAGCGGTTTTCCCACTATATTGCTGCGCCCGACAACCACAACGTGACGGCCCTCGACCGCGATGCCGCTTCGCTCGAGCATGACGAGAATGCCGTGAGGCGTGCAGGGGTAGAAGGCGTCCTCACCGGAGAGCAGCTTTCCGAGATTCACCGGGTGAAAGCCGTCCACATCCTTGGCCGGGTCGATGCTGATGATAACGCGCTGCGGCTCGATCTGAGGCGGAAGCGGTAATTGTACGAGAATGCCGTCGATATCCGCATCACCGTTGAGCTCGGACACCGTCGAAAGCAGTTCCGACTCGCTGGTTTGTTCGGGCAGTCGGATATCACGGGAGTGGATCCCCGCCTTCTCGCAGGCTCGCTGCTTGGAACGAACGTAGGTCGCACTGGCCGTGTTCTCCCCCACAAGGACCGTAGCAAGCCCCGGGACCACGCCCCGGGCCGCCAGAGACTCCACGTCCAGCCGGACTTCCTCTCGAATCTGCGCTGAAACTGCTTTGCCGTCGATTATTTCCGCCGCCATCGCTCATCTAGTAGCATAATCAATCGCCAAGTTCAACTCGGGCGCAGTTCAACTCAGGCACCAATGTTGATTCCCGGTACGGCAGCGTGCTACATTTATCGAACTACTCGGGAGAGACACTTGTTGTACACGCGAATATCGATACTAATCGCCGTTCTGGCACTGCTACTGTATCCCGTCACCACCGCCGTGGCGCAGGAAGAACCTGAATCGCCGCCGGAAGAAGACGCTCCGGCTGAAGAGGAATTCGTTCCCACCTACACCCTTGGGGACCAGACGCTCGCCATAAACATGGGCCTGTTCATCCCCCTGTTCTTTGCGGGCGGCCCCGACGGCATTGCAAATGCGAACCTTTCACTT
>JAAAOR010000124.1 GCA_009908735.1 Spirochaetota bacterium
CCCGGCCCCGCGGTAACCGACTTGTGTTAGCCGTTGCTTGACTTCAGGCCCTCCCGAGGCTTACCCTCAAGTTAGTGATTCGAAGAGAATCTCAGGAGGACGTATGTCGGAAAGAGACGCAACCCCGCGTCTTCCGTTCAAACTCACACCGCGCATGATAGTACTCATCGTCATCGCCGCCGTCGTTATCGGGGCGGTAATGAGTAGCTTTTTCATAGTCGACCAGACCGAACAAGGTGTGGTCCTGCGGTTCGGAGAGTACAACAGAACGGTTCCGCCGGGGCTCAATTTTAAGTTTCCATTTGGTATCGAAGAGAACCGGAATGTACCGACCCAGGTCATCCAGAACATGGCCTTCGGGTTTCGGGTGAGCGAGGCCGGGATCAACACCAGGCAGTCAAACGTGGACTACCCCGAGGAATCCATCATGTTGACGGGCGACCTCAACATCGTCGACGTGGAGTGGATCATCCAGTACCGCATTTCCGAGCCGGTCAAATGGCTTTTCAACGTTGAAAACCAGGAGAAAACGATTCGAGACATTTCTCAGTCGGTCATCAACAGGCTCGTCGGCGACCGCGCGATCGTGGATGTCATCGGCGCCGAGCGCGCGAGAATCGAGACCGAAGGCCGGCAGCAGATGAACGAGACCCTCAACAGCTACGGGCTCGGCATCAACATCACCCAGGTGAGGCTGCAAAACATCGTTCCGCCCGCGGGACGCGTTCAGGACGCCTTCGAGGACGTAAACAAGGCCGTACAGGACCTGAACCGCCTCATTAACGAGGGGCGCGAGGCATACAACCGGGAAATCCCGCGTGCCGACGGACAGGGGCAGCGCATCGTTCAGGAGGCGAGAGGATACGCCGCCGAGCGCGTGAACCGCGCACAGGGTGATGCCTCTCGTTTCGACCAGGTACTCACCGAGTACCAGGCAGACCCCCAGACCACGCGAACGCGTCTGTACTACGAGATGGTGGAGAATGCCTTTGGAGAAGCCGAAGGCTCGGAGCTCGTCGACAGGAATCTCGACAACTTCCTGCCTCTTCTGAACCTCCAGCGTGAAGGCACTACGCAGGCGACTGCGGGCCAGGCTCAGGGAGGTGGCTCACAATGAACAAAGCCATAGCCATTCTTGTCGTTATAGCAGTCGTGGTCGTCGTGTTCTTCATGCTCGGTCCCCTCTACGTACTCGACGAGGGCGAGCAGGCCGTCGTAATCCGCTTCGGTGAGATCGTCGACGTACAACGGGATGCGGGCCTCAAGTTCAAGACGCCCCTCATCGACAACGTTGTCAGGTATCCCAAGCGTATCCAGTCGTGGGACGGGGATCCGCGGCGCATACCCACCGAGGAGAACCAGTTCATCTGGGTAGACATGACCGCGCGGTGGCAAATCATCGATCCGGAGCTGTTCTACGCCTCATTGACGACCATGGAGGCCGGCTACTCGCGCCTCGACGACGTCATAGAAAGCTCGCTTCGGCGGGTCATCACGAACAACCGTCTGCACGAGGCAGTGCGGGACTCCAACCTGATAAACGAGATCGACCGAAGCGATGCCGTGGAAGCCGATGTCGAAGAGCTCGACGCGGAGGGCGTGGAGCAGATCGAGGAGCTTATAACCACTACCTCGCAGCAACGGGAAGTCTCCCGCGGTCGTCAGGAGCTCTCGAACGAAATGCTCCAATCCGCGGCGGAGGTTACACCGGACTTCGGCGTCAAACTGATCGACACCGTCATCCGGCAGATCCGCTACTCCGACGACCTCACCGAGAGCGTCTACGACCGCATGGTATCGGAGCGAAACCGTATAGCTCAGGCCTACCGCTCCTACGGCGAGGGCCGCAAAGAGGAGATCCTCGGTGAGCTCGAAAACGAGCGCCAGCAGATAATCTCAAGCGCAGAGCGGGAGGCACAGGAAATCCGCGGTGAGGCGGACGCGGAGGCCGCCCGGGTCTACTCCGAGGCCTATCAACAGGATCCGGAGTTCTTCGAGTTCTGGCGGGCCATCTCCTCCTACCAGGAGACGCTCCCGCGGTTCCGAAAGACCCTGACCACCGATATGGACTATTTCAACTTCCTCTACAGCGAGGATGGACAGTAAGACCCGCAGCGTGCCGGTTGCCGCCATGGCGGCGCCGGCCGTATGTGTAGGACCTGTCACGTGAACAATCAGCCCGACCGCTTCCGAGCGGTCGGGCTTTTTTTGTGCAGGCGCGCGACGGCCGCCGCACGGGCGACCGGCCGCGGCCTCGAGGCCCGTTCACCCTCGAGCGCGGCGGCGGATCAACTCCCGAAGCTCTCCCACCCCCGCGGCCACCCCGTCGAACGCACCCGGATCTTCGCGGCAGGCCCATTCGATCTCCCCCGCCGTTTTCTCGAACTCCCTCTCGTACTTGCGGTAGGCGAACTTGCGGAGTACCTGCAGGAGGCGTCTGCGGTACTGTTTGAGGGTTTGCCCGTCGAGCGCGTCCCCTTTGATAAGCTCCACCAGCACTCTCGCCTCCTCCTGCAGGTTGACGCACCGCGCCGCGGGCAGACGGTCGCGGAGGTCTTCCAGGCTCTCCGCCGACAGCTCGCCGAGCACCGACTGAGACGCGCTGAAACGATGGAGCTGCGGCATCGGCAGTTTCGCTCCGCAGGAGAGGACCACGCTCTCGCCCGACACGGGGAAGGCCTGCCGAACCCGAGCGGGCACATAGGCCTCCTGCAATTGGGAGGCAACCTCGCGGGCGAGGAGGAAACGAGCGATCTCCTCCCGGCCGGAGGCGGCGGGTGCAGAGGCCGGCGACGCTGCGGCAGGTTCGGCGGTCCGGCCGTGGCGCTCCCTCGTGGTAACCGCGAGGGCAAACTCCACATTGGCGGTAGCACGCGAGATGCTTTGCCGTCCTCCGCGATACTGCGTGTAATCGGTAGCAAACAGCTCGACATCTCCACGTTCCGAGAGCATATCCACGATCTGCTCGACAGGTACGATGCCGTCGCTCGAATAGCTCAGGACGAGAAACCGCGCGTCGGCTGCGTCGAGGACTTCGCGGAATGCCGATTCGGCGCGTCCCTTCGAGCAGAAGTCCGAACGGGTAAGCCGCCAGTCCTCCCGTATACCGGCCTTGTGACGAAGCCGACCGTCGGGATTACGCTCGTCGGGCACCGGTGGCTTGTCCCACCGCGCGATGGAATTGAGCATGAAGTAGTTGCTTCCATACTGGTGGGAGTTGTAGGGCGGATCGAGGTACACGAGGTCGGCGGAGTTCCGCGAGAGAAACTCCGCAGCGTCGGCCTCCTCGGCCCGCGACGGCGCCCCGTCCATGAGCTCCGGCGCCTCGATGCGCATCGGCGCCATGATACGCCCGAGCGCGTCCCGGCCGTGCCCTCCGAAGCCCTTGTGATACGCCTTGAAGACCCCTGAGGTGTTGGCGTGGGTGGAGGCCTCGTAGAGGAGCGCGGCAATGAGCAGGAGACGCTCGCGCCACCGCACGTTCCCGTGCGGGTGCCCGAGGCCGGTGCCCGCTGAGGACGCGCGCGTTTCACTCGCATGCTCCGCCGGGTATCGCTCCTCGATCGCGTCGCGGACGGCGTCGATGTAGCGGGCGTTCTCTGCGGTGTAGAAGAGCCGTTCGGTGCGAAAATCGGCTGCGTGCGTCTCCCGCGGGGCGTAGTTGCGCGCGATGTAACCGCGCGCCGCCGCGCCGCCGGCGGGCCCGCCGGCGGCCTCCGGTCGCGCGGCGGCTTCGCCGATACGGTGGAAGTGTTCGAAGGCGGCCTCCACGCCGCCGAGCTCGGGAAACAGACTGTGCCTTTCGGCGGCGTCTACCTCGAGAGCGGCCGCGTTGAGGATCCACGCGTAGTGCTCCCGGTCGGCGGCGGCGACCTCGAAGCCCATATATTTTCCGAGCCGCGCCACCGAGCCGGATCCCGCAAAGGGATCGACGAAGCGACGCACCTCGGCCCGCTCGGAGAGCTCGGCGAAGACGGGTTGGAGAAACGGCAGGAGGGCACGCTTGTTTCCGATGTAGGCAATGAGCTGTCGGGTGAGGTACGGGTGTCGGGACTCCATGTTCACTTGCGGAAGGCCGGTCGCGTTGTTAGTATGCTGCCATGCCTTCGAAGCGGCTGTCAATCTTGCTCAGTGAAACGGAGACGACGGAGATCCGTGGCTCCGCAGATCCGCTCATCACCTCGATCCGCTACGACTCGAGAGCGGTTACCGACGGTAGTCTCTTCGTGGCCGTCTCCGGCTTTCACGTCGACGGACATGACTTCATCGGGGATGCAATCGCTCGCGGCGCGGCCGCAGTCGTGGCCGAGAAACCCGAGACGGCAGGAGCCGTCCCGCCCAATGTTCCACTCGTCGTCGTTCCGCACTCGCGACCTGCTCTTTCCTCGATAGCCGCCGTCTTCTACGATCATCCCTCGCGGGATCTCTTTGTCATAGGCGTCACCGGTACCGACGGCAAGAGCAGCACGGTCGCCTTTATCGATCAGATTCTCACCTCGGCCGGCTTCCGCACCGGACTCATATCCACGGTGACGGTGAAGACCGGAGACACTCTCGAAAAGAACCCAAACCGCCAGTCCACTCCCGAGGCGGTTGAGCTCCAGGGCTACCTCGCCGAGATGCGCAGGGCCGGCAAGGAGATAGCCGTCGTGGAGGCCACCTCTCACGGGCTGTCTGCGCGTACCTCACGCCTAGCGGACGTGGAGTTCGACCTCGCCGTATTTACGAATCTTTCCCATGAGCACCTTGAGTTCCACGGCAGTTTCGAGCAGTACCGCGACGACAAGGCAAATCTCTTCAGGGCGCTGGACCGGCCGCCCGGCGGCGGAGTCGACGCGACCGGGAAAGACGGCCCGCGAAGGTTCGCCGTTGTGAACGCGGGCGACGAGAATGCCGAATATATGGCCGGCGCCACCAAGCACCCGACATTGCGCTACGGCATATCCGCCGAGAGCGCCGGATCCGGTCTCCGGGCTGCCCCGGCCCGCCTTCTCGAGCTAACCGCCCGCGAGATGCACCCGAAGATCGACGCGACGAGCTTTACGCTTGCCGACGGAGAGGGTAACAGCAGATCTCTCAGGCTCCCGATGCCCGGAGCCTTCCAGGTCGAGAACGTGCTCGGCGCCCTGCTCGCGGCCGCCGCGGCCACCGGCCGGTCTGCCCTCGAACTGGCCGGTGCCGTGGAAACACTGGTGCCGGTTGAAGGGCGACTCGTGCCGGTAGGGCGCGAGTCCCCGTTCGCAGTGGTGGTCGACTACGCCCACACTCCCAACTCCTACGAAAAGCTCTTTCCCAGCATCCGCGCCTCTACTCCGGGGCGTATCATCGCTCTTTTCGGTTCGGCCGGCGAACGGGACATAGAAAAGCGCGCCCTGCAGGGGGCCGTGGCAGCCCGCCACTGCGAGCTCATCGTTCTCTGTGACGAAGATCCCCGGGGCGAGGAGCCGGCGGCGATTCTCGCCGGCATCGAGGAGGGCATTAACGCCGCCGATCCCGACAGACGCAGGGGAGAAGGGTACCTCGTTATAGAGGATCGACGCACGGCAATTCGCGCGGCGGTCGACCGGGCTAGGCCCGGTGATACCATCGTGCTCCTCGGCAAAGGGCACGAGCGGAACATCATCTACGGCGACGGTCCCCATCCTTGGAACGAGGCGGAGGTGGCTCTCGAGGTGCTCATCGAGGCTGGATACGTAGAGCCGCAGCAGGAGGCAGCTACATGACGCGAGTGGGCATTCTCTACGGCGGACGCTCGGGTGAGCATGAGGTGTCGCTTCATTCGGCAGCGTCGGTCGTGCACCGTCTCGATGTCGATCGCTTTCAGGCCGTGCCCATCGGCATAACCCGCGAGGGAGAGTGGTTTTCCCAAGATCACGCACGGGTTGGCCGCGAGGCCGCGACTGACGGGGTCCTTACCATCACGGCGGACGAGGCGAATCGCGTGTCCGTGGTCCCGGCCCGGGGGATCGCCGTTGCGGGCGAGTACCTCGAGGTGGACGTGGTCTTTCCGGTGCTTCACGGGTCCTTCGGCGAGGACGGGACCGTGCAGGGCATGCTCGAAATGACCGGTATACCGTACGTGGGGGCGGCCGTACTGGGCAGCGCCCTCGGGATGGACAAGGAGCTTGCCAAGCAACTGTGGCAGCAGGCGGGACTCCCTGCGGTTCCTTTCCAGACACTGCGCCGGGAGCACGTCGTCGACGAGGCGGGCTCGATTGACCGGCACCGCATCGAAAAGGCCGCCGGCCGCATTGCTCGCATCCTGGAGCTTCCCTGGTTCGTGAAACCGGCACGCGCGGGGTCTTCAGTGGGGGTCACGAGGATCCGATCGCTTGACGATTTCCCCGATGCCGCCCGAGCGGCGCTTGCATTCGACACCAAGTTGCTCGTGGAGCCGCAGATTGCCGGGCGCGAAATCGAGTGCTCGGTTATCGGCGCGGAGGAAATCCGCACATTTCCACCCGGAGAGATAAAACCCCGCGGGGGCTTCTACAGCTACCAAGCGAAATACGTCGACCCGGAGGGGGCCGCTCTGTTCGTCCCTGCAGAAATCGACGAGAGGACCGCCTCGGACATCCGTAGCGTTGCCGCAGCGGCCTACCGGGCGGTCGACTGCGAGGGCTTTGCCCGCATCGACTTCTTCCTCGAGGGGGACAGCGGCAAGTTCTACCTCAACGAGATAAACACCATACCCGGGTTCACCAACATCAGCATGTTTCCGAAGCTTTGCGAGGCCGGGGGATTGCCCTACAAGGATCTGCTCACGGAGCTGATATCACTTGCTCTGAGACGGCATGGGCTGAGGTCGGCGCTGAGCTACCAGTGGTCGTAGGAAACCACGCGGCTGAGCGGCAGGCGGTCGGCGCGCGTCGCCGGCTCGGCGGGATGACCGACGGCGAGCAGCATTACCACTCGCATTTGATAGGGCACGGTAAGCAAAGACCTCACGTCCCGTTCCTCGAAGGTTGTCACCACGCAGGTCCCCAGGTTCTCGTGGACCGCCTGAAGCATCATGAAGGAGCAGGCGATTGCCAGGTCGACGGGATAGGAAAGCTGCCCGTTGGGCATCTTGTACTCGACGTTCGTGGTGCACAGCGCGATGATGACCGGCGCCTGCCCCACGTACTCCTGGCCGAAAGCCGCCTCCTGCATTTGCAGTCGCATATCCGGCTTGACGGTTCTTTGCAGACGGAGCGACCCGGCCCGCCTCGAGAATACTGGTAAGTTGCTCCTCGGACACGGCCTCTTCGGTAAAACTGCGTACGCTGGCACGTGTCTCGATTTCGGGCAGCAATGCCATGACTCTCCTCCGTCGCCGCTCGGTTATTGACGAAGCTTATCCGGCGAATCTATGCTCAACACCGGATGAAAACGCCCTCCGCCATTGTTCTGCTTCTTATTGTAGCAATTCACTTCGCTTTTTCACAGCCCCGTGATGAGTCTGAGGCCGGCCAGTCGGGCGCGAGCCGCGTTATCGAGCATTATCGGGCGATGCGCAGCTTCCATCCGCGGCTCGAGGGCTCGGAAGGCGAGGCGCGCGCCCTGTCCTACCTCGAGCAGGTTCTCTCCCCGTACGGCATTTCCCTGTCCACGCGCGATTTCTCGGGGCTCGGGGACGGCCACTCTTTCTCGCGTATCGCGACCGCGGAGCTCCCCGGCCTCATACCGGGACGGGATCTTGTCATCGTCCCGCTCAACCACGCTCCCGGCGTCCCACCCGACTCCGACGCCAGCATCAGTCTGGCCGGCGCCGTGGCGTTGCTCGAGGTGCTCGCCGAGGATCCCGATCGGCGAAGCCTGTCGTTCGTGTTTATCGGCGCCGATGCCGGAGACCGGCAGCTTGGGTCTCGGCTTCTTCTCTCAGGGATGGAGCAACCGGAAGAGCAAACGGCGGCCATCTATCTCGACGTCGAAGCGCCGGGAAAGCGCCTCTCGGCGCAACTCGGTGCGGCCGCCATCCCGACGCCACGATGGCTTGCGGAGCCGGCGGTACGGGCGCTCACGAAAAGCGCACTTCCGCGCCGGCAGCATCTAAGCTCTCTGCAGGTGGCCCGCTCGCCGCTCGCGCCGGAATCAGTCCTCGGAAGCTACCTCGAGAAGGGCGTTCCGACCGTCCGCATTCACGATCCCGCGCCGGGCCCTGCCTTTGCCGACCCTGCCGAGCCGGAGCTCACCTCAGACTGGGCTGCCGCCTATCTCGGTTTCCTCGAAGAGATGGTACGGGGTGCAGCTCCGCCCACCACCGGGAGCTGGGACAGGCATTACATCTACGCCGTCGTATTGGATTCGGTGTTATTCGTAGGCGAGCAGAGCTACCTGATCCTGCTGCTGGCCGTGCTTGCCTCTCCTATCATCTACGGCATTGCTTTCCGGCGTCGACTCGTGCGCTACGCACGGCTCGTGGCGAAGTATCTGTGGGCCCTCGTCGTGCTTGCGGGCCTGATGTTTTTGTTCTTCTTCATCGCAACGGCCCTCGTGAGGGGCATTATGGATTTTCGCGACTTCCCTACTCTGTGGCAGTACGCGCCGGGGCCCTATTTCCTTCTGAAACTGCTCATCTCCGTCTTCCTGTTTGCAATTGTCTTTCAGTCGATTCGCGGCCTTCCCTTCCCTCGCAATGGAAGCTTTTACTCCGCATCTGCGATCTTTCTCCTGTTCTTCGACATCGTCCTGCTTTCCGTGTTCGACATCGCATTCACCTTCTACTTTCTCTGGGCATTTCTCTTCGCCTTTTTCTTCTCGCTCGCGCGCTCGCCATGGCTTAAGCTACTCTTCCTGCTCGCGGCACCCGCGTGGCTCGTCATCGGGGGCGTGGAGCTATTCGCCGCCGGTGAGCTCTCCGCAGCGGAAGCTCTGCTTTTGTCTCCGGTATCGGGTAACCTCATCTTTGCCTTTGTCCTCCTACCCTTCCTGTTGATGCTCATTCGCATCGATCTCTTGCTCCATCGTCAACTGAGGCTTCCGCACGGGTCGACGCTTCGCGTAATCGTCCTCGGATCGGCGGCCGCCGCCGTGCTCTTTGCCTCCGCGCTCGTCTTTCTCGACCCCTTTTCCCCGCAGCGGCCCCAACCAGTCAACGCCGTCGAGGTGGTGGACCTTGCCACCGGCGAGCACCGGCTCGAGCTCTCCAGCCCGGCCCCGCTCGAGGGCCTGGCGCTGATGCGAGATGCGGCACGCTTCGAGATCGACACGACGGCCCGCCGCCACTCGATCACGCTTGCCGGAATCCCCGATCCGGTTTCATTCAGCACCTCAACAAACGAGTTTCTCTCGCGCAGCCGCCGCAGCGTTCTCGTCGACTCGTCCCTCAAGCCCCACGTGGTGACGGTCGCCGTTTCCAGCCCGCAAGAGATCCTCATTTTCGACTCGCAGTTTCCCACCGAGGAATCGGACTCGGGACGATTGGTGCGCTTTACCATAGGGCCTTTTCCCCCGAATCCGCTGGAGATGAGCTATACCGTGCCACAGCAGCTGCCCACCCGCATCGATCTCGAGCTTGTATCTCGCGAGACGACCTTCCCCATAGAGAGCGCGGAGCCGCGGTTCCGCCTGCGCACCGGCACACGCGTTCTGCAATCGGTGAGCCCGTGACGCGCACGCCGGTGTTCTATCACGTCGATCTTGACGCGTTTTACGCGTCGGTCGAGCAGCTCGACAACCCGGAGCTCATCGGGAAACCGGTCATCGTGGGAGCGAGCCCCGGCCATCGCGGCGTGGTAGCGGCCTGCTCCTACGAGGCGCGGGCGTACGGAGTACACTCGGCCATGCCGATCTCGGAGGCATCCCGTCGCTGTCCGTCCGCAGCCTTTCGCCCCGTGCGGATGGCGCGTTATCAGGAAATGTCTCAGGAGGTGATGGCGGACTTCGAGCGCTACTCACCGGAGTTGCAGCAGATTTCGATCGACGAGGCCTTCCTGGATATGACGGGCACCGAGCGATTGCTTGGCCCGCCCGTCGAAACCGCGGCCCGCCTCAAGGCTGAAGTGCGGAGCTCGCACGGGCTCGTGGTCTCGGTGGGGATCGGCCCGAGCCGTTACATCGCGAAACTCGCCTCCGCGTCGAGCAAACCCGACGGCCTCCACGAGGTACGTCCCGGTGAGGAGGCGGAGTTCGTAGCCGGACTCGCGCTGAAGAACCTCTGGGGCGTCGGAGGGAAGACTCTGCGACGGCTGAACGATTTCGGCATGAACACGGTTGCCGATCTGCGCGAGAAAGAGCCGGCCGAGCTCTACCGGCTCTTCGGAAAGACGGCGGGAGACTACCTTCACGCGGTAAGCCGTGGAATCGACCCCGGCATCTACTCCGGCGAGGCACAGTCTCACTCGGTCTCGAACGAAACCACCTTCGGCCACGATGTCCGCGACAGAGAAGTCGTCGAGAGCAAGATTCTCGAGCTCTGCCACGGCGTGGTGTTTCGTCTCCTGCGCCATGGCCTGGTCTCACGGACGGTCACGCTAAAGCTTCGCTTCTCGGATTTCACGACGACCACGGTACGCCGCACGCTAAGCGAGCCGGTTGCCTCCACGGAGTCGCTCTACCGGTTGGTGCTTGCCATGCTCGAGGAGAAGTGGGACGGCACCCACGAGATACGGCTCCTCGGGGTCGGAGTAGCACAGGTGGAAACGAAAGACGAGGTTCAGCAGGGCGATCTCTTCGAGGGCCGCGACGATCGCCGCCGGCGGGTGGAACAGGCGGCCCTCGACGTCAATTCACGATTCGGAAAGCTGGGGCTCACGCGAGCTCGACTGCTGAAGCCAAAGGCCGACGACCCTTAGCGGGGCAGCGGGTAGTTCCGCCTTCCGACGTAGAGCCGCTACCCCGAGATGCGCCGCAGGCGCCGGGGAGCGGCGCCGCCGCGCCACCTCGCCGTCTCAAATCCCTCCGAGGAGCTCCCGCGCGCGCTCGAGCTGCCGAGCCTTTCGAGAGCCGGGCTCGGCCTGCTCGGCAAGCTCGTCGATGACGTCCTCGAGGATGCGCTTTGCCTCCTCTTCGTCATCGACGGGCGGGATATTCACCGTACCCTCGTAGTAAAAGCTCTGCTCGAGAATGCCGTCTGCTGCTGCGTGCTCGCTTCGTTTTGCCTCCTGCTCGCGCCCGCGCTTTCTGCGGTTCCAGCCACGGTCGAGGAGGTGGGAGGCAAGCTCAAAGCGAATCGGATAGTACAGCTCCTCGTCGCCCCGGCGCACATCGGCAAGGTGAAGGTCCACCGCCTTTCGGCCGAGGGAGACCGCATAATCGGTATTGCCGAACGAGATAAGGCCGCCCGGCACCCGGGCGTAGAGCAGACCGAGAACATAGTACGACTCCGCGTGGTCGGGATTTCGCTCGATGGACTGCTCGAGAAGATCACGCATCGGCCCTGCCTGCCTGAGGCTGCTGAGGATCCCCCGAGTCTCACCCCAGCGGCCCAGATTCGAGGCCTTCCAGTAATAGCCCTCGTTGTTAGACGGGTCGTAGTCGATCGCCTGGTCGGCATACTCCATGCCTCGGTCGTAGACCTCCATCGCGGCGTCGTCATCACCCTTCTCGTCGCGGAGCTCATCACCTATGCTGAGCTGTGTCCGGGCCAATCGCCAGTAGACCTCAGCACGCTGCCTGTCCGACGACGCATCAGAGCGCGCCCGTTCGAGCACCTCAACGCTGCGCTCATAACGCTCCGCGTCGTAGAGCTCATCCGCCTCCTCGAGCAGCGACGAAACCTGAGCAAACGCCCCCTGCGCAAAGACAGCCAAAACTACGACAAGTGCACAAAAACGCCTCATGCTAATCCTCCTGGGGTGGCATTATGTCCGACACCAACGGTGAAACCCGCTCGGCGAGTGCCTCGAGAAAGAGGGTATCCGCCTCGGTGAACGGCTCCGTTACGTGGGAATCGATATCTATCTCCCCAACCACGGTTCCCCCACCGAAAACGGGAACCACGATTTCGGACTTCACGTGTATGCTGCAGGAGAGATAGTTCTGCGCCGCGGCGACATCCTGTACCAGGAAGGTTTCCTCCCGCTCTGCGGCCTGTCCGCAGATGCCGCGCCCGAATGGGATGCGCACGTGCTCGGTGGGCTCACCGGAGAACGGGCCGAGGGCAAGCTCCCGCCGGCCTGGGATGGTGACGTAGAAGCCGAACCAGTCGTAGTGTGGGACGCGGTCGACAAGCAGATTGCAAATCCGCTGAAGCCGGGTTCCCGAGGATGCGCCGGCTGAAAGAAGCTCATCAACCTCACGGTCGAGCCTCGGAGTG
>JAAAOR010000021.1 GCA_009908735.1 Spirochaetota bacterium
AGACTCAAGCTCGGGCGTCCGAATGATAAGCCGCAGTACAGTTACTTCGGCTGGTTCAGCATGCTCTTTGCAGCGGGCATGGGCATCGGGCTCATCTTCTGGGGCGTCTCCGAGCCGCTCAGCCACTTTGCGAGCCCACCGCAGTATCTCGAATCCGCCAGCGGCGAAGCCGCCCGCTTCGCCATGCTGCGAAGCTACTTCCACTGGGGCATCCAACCGTGGGCAATCTACATCGTGATGAGCCTCTCCATCGCCTACTTCTCCTTTCGGCGCGGTATGGCGCCCCTCATTTCCAACACGTTTTATCCGCTGATCGGAGACCGGGTGTTCGGTTGGCCCGGCAAGCTCATCGACATTCTCGCCGTGTTTGCAACCGTGTTCGGCATTGTCACCTCACTTGGTCTCGGGGCCCTGCAGATAAACGGCGGACTTGGCGCCGTATTCGGGCTGCCGATCAACAACACCGTCACCTTCGTCATCATCGCCGTCGTGACGGTGCTCTATCTCACCTCGAGCATGACCGGGCTGGATACCGGGATACAGATACTCAGTAAGACGAACGTGCTCATCGCGATCACCTTGCTCCTCTTCGTGCTGGTTGTCGGGCCCACCTCCTACATTCTCAACGTGCTGACCACCGTCTTTGGTGAGTACCTCACCCAGTTCGTGAGCCTGAGCCTGTCGACCAACCCCTTCGAAGGCTATCAGTGGACAAAGGACTGGACGCTTTTCTACTGGGCATGGTGGATTTCCTGGTCTCCCTTCGTGGGCCTCTTCGTTGCAAGCATATCGCGGGGACGGACAATTCGGGAGTTCGTATCGGGGGCTCTGCTCGTGCCGACCCTCCTGACCTTCCTCTGGTTTGCCGTGTTCGGGGCGACGGGCCTGGACCTTCAATTGCACCAGGGAGTCGACCTCGCCGCCGTGGCGCAGTCGGACGTGACGCTCGTTCTCTTCGAGATGTTCTCCTACCTACCCCTGGGCGCGTTGTTGAGCCTGGTCGCGGTGACGCTTCTCAGCGTTTTCTTCGTTACTTCGGCGGACTCCGCCACCTACGTACTGGCCATGATGACGAGCAACGGCAATCCCACACCGCCGGCGGTAAAGAAGCTGTCCTGGGGAATCCTGCAGTCGGTGGCTGCGGTCACCCTCCTCATGACGGGCGGGCTTGCAGCCCTGCAGCGGATGGCCATCGTTGCGGCACTGCCGTTCACGCTGGTAATGGTGCTCATGGTCTTCAGTCTCCTGCGGGCGCTCAAATGGGAATGGCGGAATGAGCTCACCGGGCGGCGCGCGAGCGATTATGGGTGAGACCTACCGTGAAGAGCGTCTGCCGCTCCTCCGGCGCCAGGTCATTGACTTCTTCGCAGAGGCGTGGCGCAGCCACAATATTCGAGCGCTCTTCGATGTGGAAATCGGCACCGCGCGGCAGGCGATACGACGCTACCGTCGGGAGACCGGGCTCGAGCTCTCGCTATCCTCATATCTTCTTTACTGCTTCGTTCAGGCCCTCGACCGCTCGCGGGAGCTCCAGGCGCACGTGAAGGCCGGCCGCAGCGTCGTTGTTTTCGACGACATCGACGTAAGCACGATCGTCGAGCGATCGGTGGGCGGACGTATGGTTCCCACCGTTTACGTGCTGCGTGAAGCAAACCGCAAGAGCCTCACCGAGATACACGCGGAGATCGAGGCGGCACGGGCAGCTACCGGTGATTCGCTTTTCACAACAACAGCGTCGGCGAAGCGTTCGGGAACGGCGTCCGCAGTGGCGCTTTCGCCCGGCTTCCTGCGACGGCGCGTCCTGCGCTACATTCTGCGCCGAAACCCGCGTCTGAAGAAACGGCTGTTCGGCACCGTGTCGTTCTCCACTCTGCACATGTACGGGCGGGGCAGAGCGTACGGCATTCCCATCACCCCGCATCCGGTCCACCTCATGGTCGGCGGAATCTCTCGTCAGCCCGCGCTCCTGCGCGGAGAGCTCACCGAACGCGAGGAAATCTCGGTGACCCTCACCCTCGATCACGACGTTGCCGACGGCGCGCCGGCCGCCCGATTCGTCATGGACTTCAAGCGGCGGCTTCGGACAGCCGACGGATTGCGGACCGGGTAGAGCGTGCCAACTTATTCCTCCCGCGAGATTCCCCCGGGGATTTGAATGGTAAACACCGGATACGGCCGTTTCTGCAGGTCTATTCTGGCGCCGAGCTGCCCCGCGATTGTGATAACGGGCTCTTATGTGGTATGAAGCAAATGGGAACGTGCTATGAATACAAGAGATCTTATTGATGAAGCATGTTCTCTCCCGGTTGAAGAAAGAGTTCGGCTCGTAGAGTCTCTTCTGCAAAGTCTCAACAAACCGGAGACTGAGCTCGACGAGAAATGGGCAGCAGTCGCCCACAGTAGGTTGCAGCAACTGCGGAACGGATCTGTCGAAGCAACACCCGGCAAAGAAGTATTCGAGAAGGTATGGCAACGGTTTCATGAATGAACTTCTCTTTTCATCCGGAAGCTGAGAACGAGTTCAACGACGCGATTCACCGCTCACTCGTGAGCAGATTCCCCTTCGGCATACTGTACGCGATCGTAGAGGATGACATATTCATTCTTGCGGTAATGCATCTACACAAAGAACCAAGCTACTGGAAATCAAGAAAACAGTGACGATTATTCCGGCGTTTCCTGCCGGCCGTTCTCCATCCGTAGGAGGGAGACGAGCACGGTCGCGTGATGCTCACTCCTCCCGCGAGATTCCCCCGGGAATTTCAATGGTAAACACCGGATACGGCCGTCTCTGCAGGTCTATTCCGGCGCCGAGCTGCGTCGTGAGCCCAGTTATCAACTGCAGGCCGAGCGTGCCTTCGTGATCGAGACCCACGTCATCGGGAAAGGGATTCCCGGTGTTGGAGAGGGTGAGGGTGTGGCCCGCGTGCTCCTGACTCCGCGTGAGGGTGACGGTGAAGCGCGCCTCTTCGTTCGAGCGAAACCCGTGTTTGATGGCGTTCGTTGCTACCTCGTTAACGATCAGGCCGAGGGGGATCGCAGTGTCGGGATCCGTGTGCACGTTTTCGATGTTGTTCACGATCTCTACGTGACGCGACGTGAGGGAGGAGAACAGGGTCTCGAGTAGCTCCTGGAGATACTCTCGCACCGATATCAGTTGCACCACATCGTATTGCTGCAGCTTCTCGTGGATGAGGCCGATGGCCGCTATGCGGTGCGTGATGTCGGAGAGGTCTTCCTCGATTTCGGCATCTTTCAGGCTGAGGAGCGACGTCAACATATTGAGGTTGTTCTTGACGCGATGGTTCAGTTCCCTCATGAGGGAATCCTTACTCCGAAGCGCATCGCGGAGCTGTTCTTCCACCTCTCGGAAGTCGGTAATATCATGCGCGACGGCGACGCGCCCAGCACCCTGGCCAGGGCCGGATTGACGCGGAGATAGCGACCGTCCGGATCGATCTCACTGATCAACAGAGGACTGTGGTGGAGAAACGCGTTCAGGCGCTCCGCGCTGTCTCTGAGCCGGCGGTTCTGCTCGTTCCGTTCGGTAATGTCGCGCGCGACACCGAAGAGATACCTCTTCTTACTCACCTCGAAGAAGATCCCGTTCACTTCCACGGGGATGAGCGTACCGTCCTTGTGCTTGTGGGCGGTCTCGAACAGCACGGAAGTTCCTCTCGGTTGCTCGTTCCAGAACCGGGTAAAGCCGTCTGCGGGGTAGTTGGGGTCGATGTCGGCAATCCGCATCGACAGGAGCTCTTCCCGCGAGTATCCGATCATTTCACAGCCCCGGTCGTTCACATCGAGGAACCGCCCGTCTTCGTAGAGAACCTGCACCGCATCGATGCTGTTCTCCATGAGGTTTCGATACATCTCCTCCCGCTCCCGCAGCACCTCCTCGGTCTGCTCCACCTGAACCAAGGTAGTACGCAACTGCTCTTTCTGCTCTTTGAGCCGAAGATGGGCTTCGTAGAGACGAAAGGCCATCCTGATAGAGGCGAGCAGCACGGTTTCTCCGGAGTTCTTGAGGATGTAGCCGTAGGAGGTGATGCCCTCGGTCTTCTCGACGACCTCCGGCTCAGTGTGGGAGGAGAGAAACGCGATCGGGAGATCGTGGCGCTCGAGAATTATCTCCGCCGCCTCGGTTCCATCCATGCCCGTCCCGAGATCTATGTCCATCAGGATAAGCGAAATCTCGGGATCGGAATCCGCCGCCTCGACGGCGCTGTGCCCGTTGTAGGCGGTGACGACCTCGAAGCCGTGCTTTTCCAGCATCCGGACTTCCGACATAGCGATGATGGCTTCATCTTCGACGAGGAGGATCTTTTCGGACATGGGCTGTCTCCTACCGCTTTTATGGAGACGGCGCCGGAAACCGCACCACGAACGTCGCCGGCGCCCGCTGCGAGAGCTCCGCACTCCCCCCGAGCTGCTGGGAAAGGGCCTGCACGAGCTGCAGGCCGAGCCTGTCGGGGTTCTCGAAGTCGACCTTTTCAGGGAATGGACGGCCGCTGTTCGACACCTTCAGCGCGTACTCGTCCCCGGCGGGCTCCATGACTACGCGAAACCATGGCTCCGCCTCCTCGTGAAAACCGTGCTGAATCGCGTTCGTGGCGAGCTCGTTTACGAGGAGCCCGAGCGGGACCGCGGACTCGGAGCCGACGTGGATATCCGGGATTCGGTGCTCGACGCTCACCTCGCGGGTCGCAAACGAGCTGAACACCGTGGTCAACAGGTCGTGAAGATACTCCCGGAGGTCGATGCCGCCGGCAGCCTCCTCCTGGTGCAGCTTCTCGTGCACGATTCGGATCGCATCGATCTGACCGCCGATATCGGATAAGTCCGTGGAGTCACCGAGCGCCGATTGCTTCAGGCTGAGCAGCGAGGACACCATGCTGAGGTTGTTCTTGACTCGATGATTGAGCTCCTGCATGAGGTGCTCCTTCTGGGCGAGAGCTTCTTGCAGCCGCTGTTCAGCCTGTTTTTGCTCCGTGACATCGCGCACCGCCTCGATCACACCGGTCACATTGCCGGCCTCGTCCCTCATCGGATATGCCGAGAGATAGGCCCACCAGGACCCGCGACCGGAGGTCTCTTCGACCTGTACCGTATGCCCGTGCGACGTGCCTGTCTCTCGAGCCCTCGCCACCGGACATTGCGGGCACACCGATGTCCTGTGACGGTACACCTCATAGCACTTCCTGCCCTCGAGCGTTTCGGTGTCGGATACTCCGAACCGCTCCGCCATCCAGTGGTTCGCGGAGGTAATCGTCATATCGGTGTCCACCACGCTGATACCGTCTTGCATGGCATCAAAGACGTCTTGAAGGAAACGACGTGACTCGGAAAGCCGGCGGGTCTTCTCGTACTCCTCGGTGAAGTCGCGGAATACCATCACCACGCCGGTCATCTCCTTCCGGCGGTCTCGAATGGGCGCGGCGGAGTCGGCAAGCTGATACTCGCGTCCGCTCCGGGATATGAGCTTCGTGTGGTTCGCCAACTCCACGGCCGCCCCCGTCCGAATGGCCTTTAAGACGGGGTTGTCCGCGGGCTCGCGGGTAACCGAGTTTACGATACGGAGCACCTCGTGAAGGGCTCGTCCCGACGCCTCTTGAGACGGGAACCCGGTGAGCTGTTCAGCCACAGGATTCATGCGGGTGATCCGCCCCTCGAGGTCGGTGACGATAACGCCGTCACCGATGGATTGCAGCGTCGTATCGAGATGCTCCTCGCGCTCGGCCAACGCCCGCTCCGCCAGTTTTCTCTGCGTCACGTCTATCGCGAAACCGTCGATAAAGAAGGTCCCGTCCGGCTGCGCCGAGTGCATTCGGGCCTCCATGCGGAAGTACCGTCGCTCTCCCCCAACGGTCCGCGCCTCGAACTCGAATCCCTCCACGCGCTCGCGCTCTCGAAGCAGCCTCAGAAGTTCGGTCCGTCTGCTCTCGTCGGTGTATAGCTGGCGTGCAAGATCGGTGAAATGCTCGATTGCCTCCTCGGGAGAAGAGGCGCCGAGCATGTGAGCCATTGCAGGGTTGACCGACAGCATACGCCCCTGAGAGTCGGTTTGGAAGATACCGACGGGGGCGTTATCAAAGAGGTCGCGGTGGCGGGCCTTGCTCTTTTGGAGCTCCTCCTCGCGGCGCGCGGCCGTCCGATTCGCCTCGAAGAGCTCGAACGCCATCCGGATGGACTCGAGCAGCACGAACTCACCCGATGACTTGATGATGTAGCCGTAGTTTGTAATCTCTCTTACGCGGTCGACGTAATGCTTCTCGGTGTGGCTGGTCAGAAACACGATGGGCACGGTGCGACGCTCGAGGATCCGTGCGGCCGCCTCAACGCCGTCGATTCCCGGACCCAAGTCGATATCCATGAGAACGAGATCGACCTCCGTGCCATTCTCCACGTGGCGAATCGCTTCTTCTCCGGAGTGCGCACAGGTCACCGCAAAACCGTTCCTATCGATGATTGCACGTTCACCGAGCGCTATTATCGCATCGTCTTCCACCAAGAGGATTCGCCTGGGGTCGGCAGTTTCAGGGGTCATCGTCCGCCTCCTCGATCCGGCGTCTAATCCGCAAAGAGACTACGGGCTGTCGCCGGCGGACCACTAACTGGAGTTTTTTGTATTTTTGATATTAACACATAGCAGCGATAAGTACAACAGATCATTCACACGGTCACACGGCCGCGCCAAAGAGCAGCGCCGCGAGGACGAGAACCGGCGCCGGAATTCTAGTAAAGGACAGCAGCGCAGCTGTCCCGAGCATGACGGCGATGTTGACCGGCGTGAGGCCGGCGGAGAGCCCGAGGACGACGATCGAGACTGCGATGAGCCCGCCCGCCACCGCGTTGATGCCCTTCAGCGCGAGACGAATGCCGCGGATCTGCTTTAGACCTTCCCACACCGGATAGACGAAGTAGATCAGCAGAACGCCGGGCAGAAAAATCGCTATCCCGCCGATAGCGGCCCCGAAAATCTGCATCGCAGCACCTGCGTCGCGACCGGCCATGCCGCCCGCGTAGGCGGCGAAGCTGAACATGGGGCCCGGCAGCCCCTGTACGAGCCCGTAGCCGGTGAGAAACTCCTGATTCGTCAGATATCCCCGGATGTCGACGAGCTCGCTCTGCATGATCGGCACGACGACCTGTCCGCCCCCGAAAACCAGGTACCCGTAGCGATAGAAGCTCTCGAAGAGCTGTGCCGGCCTCGCCTCCGTGAGGCGCGACAATACAATGGCGCCGATCGCGAACCCGGCGAAAAGAATGAGGAAACGCCATGGAGGATGGAGGCGCACTGCTTTCCAGCTTCCGCGCTCGGCGTTCAGCACCGCCGACACGAGACCGCCGGCGACCAGAACCACGGGAAACACCCAGGGAGCGCGGAAGAAAAACGTGACCACGGCACTCATTACGAAGAGCGCGGCGGTCATCACGTCGGTCACGACCTTTCGGGCGATTCTCGTCGCGGCGTAGATAATGAACCCCACCGCCATCGGGCCCACAAACCGCAGGAGATCGGTGGCAAGCCCCCGGCGCTCCAGAAAACCGTAGGCGAAGGATGCTGCCGTCATGAGCGTAAGCACCGGCAGGGCCCAGACCAGAAGGGTCAGAAACGCCAGCAGTCGACCCTCGACCTTGTATCCGATGGCCACAATGGTCTGAGTGCTCGTTGGCCCGGGGAGAATACCGTTGAGGGCGAGAAGCTCGATGAGGTCTTCCTCGGAAAGGTAGCCACGCTTGTGCACCATCTGATTGAGAAAGACGCTTATATGGCTCTCCGGCCCGCCGTATGCACCAAGGGAGCAGACAAGGACGTCCTTGAGAAACCTCCCACGGGACACTCCTGCTGCCGGCCCCACCCCGCCGGGTGTAATGCTCGATGCTGCTGCCATCGCCATCCTCCCGACCGGAATAGTAATGCTGAAGCGGAAGGAAGTCGACATTTGCGAAGCTCTGCCATTCGACTTCGTGGAGGAGGAGGGGACCACCTTCGCCCTCGACGATAACACCGCCGACGGTGCGGTGCACCGTGTGCCGTGCAGGTCGGTCTACGGCGCCGTTGACGACGGCCACCAAGGAACATCGAGATATTGATGTCTTGACATCAGAACGGGAATGAGCGCATAGTTAAGACGTGAGAACCACACTGACGGTGAACGACGACATTGACCGGCGCCTCCGAAAAATCGCAAGAGAGCAGAACCGCTCATACAAGGCCGTCCTCAACGAGGCGCTTGCGCAGGGGATCGAAGCCCTTGAAGTAGCGGAGCCGCGGGAGCAGTATCAGGTGGAGAGCGCTGCCTTCGGCTTAAAGCCGGGCATCGACCCTGCTCGGCTCAATCAGGTATACGATGAGCTGGAGTCCGAGGAATGATTATCCCGGATATCAACCTTATCGTCTATGCTCATGATGAAACCACCGCCGCGCACCCGCCGGCCCGGCAGTGGTGGGAGCGTACCGTTACCGGTGCGGAACCGGTCGGACTTCCGTGGGTCTGTGTGCTCGGCTTCGTCCGTCTGCTGTCCAACCCCCGCGTGGTGCAGCAACCGGCGCCCGCAGCGGACCTCATGGCGCGCATGCAGCGCGTCCTCGCCCTGTCGGCAGTACGCCCCGCGGTTCCCGGAGCGCAACATGCCGGGCTCATGCAGCGTCTTTTCGATGAAACCGGTGCGACGGGGCGCCTCACCACGGACATTCACCTCGCCGCCCTCGCCATTGAGCACGGCGCCACTCTGGCCTCGACGGACACCGACTTCGCACGCTTCTCCGAGCTCAAGTGGGTCAATCCGATTACTTAGAAACCGGGACGTTTCATGAAGGCGTCCTCGCAGAGACTCCGGATCTCGGAGTCCCCTACCACACCTCGGTGAGATCAACCACGGCGTTGAGCCGCTCGGAGTGAAACTGGATGCGCTCGCGCTGTGCGGGCAGCGCTTCGTATATCCCGTCGGCGGAGAACCGGAAAGGCCGCACTTCGTTGGCCTCCGGGTCGACGATCCAATACTCCGGAACGCCGGCGCGCTGGTAGAGATCCCGCTTGAGCGACAGGTCTCGCGCCGCGGTCGAATCGGAGAGAATCTCCACGACGAGCTCGGGGGCCGCGTTTATCTTTTTGGGAGAGATGATGTGCTTCCGGCTGAGGTCGATAACCGCGAGATCCGGCTGAACGACGTCGATCTCCGTGAGGTGAACGTCGGTCGGCGCATTGAACACCTCGGCAAGACCGGGTTTCTCGAGTTGCTCGTAGAGCTGAAACTGGATGCGGCGCGACACTCTCTGGTGGCCGATTCCGGGCGCTGGTGACACGTAGTGATCTCCGTCGATGAGCTCGTGGATTCGACCGTCGTCGGGGAAATGGACGTAGTCTTCGTAGGTGAGCTTGGTCTGTCGATTCACGACGATCGCCATACCGAGAGTATAGCCCCTCTTTCGTCCCGGCGGCAACGGCGGCATTGCTCGTTCCACCGCGGCGGGCTTGTCGGCCATGCCGACGGACTGATAGAAGAGTCGCAGGATCCTCGGTATGAGGCGGAGGTCCCGTGCATGCTCTCCTTTGACGAAAGAACCCTCGATCGCGGCCTTGCCTATTACGACGAGGGCCACGTCGCCGATATCCGCGCATCCGACGGAGCACTCATCGCCCGGGTCCAGGGCACGCGCCCCCATCCGTACACCGTCGTACTGGACACCGAACGGCCGGAGGCAAGCTACTGCAGCTGCCCCGTCGGCGTTACCTGTAAACATCTCGTTGCCGTTGTGGCCACCGCACTCTCGGATCTTCTGCCGCCTGATGAGGTCGCATGGCGCCTGGAAGCGGGCGTCGAGGCGGAGGATTTTTGCGTTCCGGAGGCACCGACCGATCTCGCGCGGCAGCAGCGAGTAGCGACGGAGAACCCTCCCGCAGCCGACGGGATCATCGACCTGGAGGAGCAGGTCCGAAACTCGACACGTTTTCTGAGCACCTTCGGCAGCCGCGGGCGCCACTTCTTCGGGCGCGAGGGTGAGGAGCGGCCCCAGCCGCCGCCGCAATTCAGCAATCGCGAGGAGGGGACGCGAGGTCGCCTGGCCTTCGTCATCGGCCCGCGCTATGACTTCCATCCCCGGATCGACCGAGAGCGCCCGGTCGTCGCGCCGGTCGAGCAGTACAGACGAAAGGACGGCGCCTACGGCCGCCTCGAACGGCTCTCCGAGAGCACACCGACACTCACCACCGACCCCGCCGAGCGTCGACTGGCGGAGCATCTGCTGCTCTTCGGTGGCGAGGCGCCCGTCCTGGCCTACGTCGAGGAGCTGAGGCAGACCGGGTCACCGGTGTTCGCGGGCGACATCTCCTCGCTTGCCGGTGTCCACCGCGCCCCGGTGTCCATGATCGAGCCCGACCATATCCACGCGAACGTCGTGCCGGTATTGTCCGATACGCCGACCTCGCAGGCGCGCGGTATATCCCTGCCCATTTCCCTCGACGTTACGCAGGGGAACCGTCATCTGACCATAGGACCCCACGAGGGCGTGTGGGCCGACCGCGGCGCGGGTCGATCCGTGCTCTTCTCGGAGGGCGGCGCCCTTCTCCTCGGAGACGGCTCCACCCTGCTGTCCGAGGTCGCCGCAGTCATGCAGCTGCACGGCGGGCTGCCGATCGACGCAATCGCGCGGTTCCGTCGGCTCGCCGAGCGCTTCCCCGAGCGCGTTTCGATTCGCTACCCGCAGAATATTCGTCTGGTGACCGCTTCGCCGGAGGCGGTGTTCCTCCTCTCCTTCGACGGCCCCTCCCTGCAACTTAGCCTCGGGCGGGAAATGGCCGAGCACGCCGACGGATACCTGGGCGAGGATTATCATATACACCTCACCCACGCTGAGCCCCCGGAGGAGGCGATAGAGGAGGCGTCCGCACTTCTGAAAGTGAGGCCCGACCATGATCCCTACAGCGATACGTGGTACTGGGAAGCCGACGATGCGCCGGCGGCCGACCAGCTGCTCCAGAGCGCCCTCACCCTCGCCGAACGGGGCTTTACCGTTTACACTCTCGACACCGCCGGCCGAAGGCGTCGGGTGCGAAGAGCCGGACCGCTGACCGTCCACATCTCCTCCGGCACCGACTGGTTCGACCTCCACGTGAAGAGCTCGGACGACACCGAGATCGATTCCGACCTCCTTCTCGAGATGGCACGACAGGGCGCGTACCACGACGGAGAGACCCTCCTCGTGCTCGATCCCGCCGAGGCGGAGCGCCTGCGGAAGATACTCGACCTGACCGGCGGGCTCGGCGATGAGCTCGGCCGGGTCCCCGCTGCGGACATTGCCTCGGTTGACGAGCTGGCCGACCTGGCCGATGAGGTCGATGCGGATGTGGAGGCGGTGCGATCCCTCGTGCGGACGATCCGCGGAGAGACGGGAACCCCGGACGTTCCGATCCCGGCAGGCCTTACCGCTGAGCTTCGCCCCTACCAGCGCGAGGGTGTACGGTGGCTTGCGACACTTGCCGCGCACGGACTCTCCGGATGCCTGGCAGACGACATGGGGCTCGGCAAGACCGTTCAGGCCCTGGCGTTCATGCTTCATCTGCGGGCCGCCGCCGATGCCGGCGACCGGCAAGCGGTCCCCCGCGCCGTGCTCGTCGTTGCACCGCTCTCCACGCTCGGGAACTGGGCGCGGGAGGCGACACGATTCGCCCCCGAGCTCACCGTCGCTGTGCACCACGGAGCCGAGCGTACCACTTCCCCGGAGGCATTGCAGAGTGCCGACCTCGTTTTGACGAGCTACGCGACCGCTGTCCGCGACGCCGGGCTGCTCGCGGAGTTATCCTGGCGGCTTGTCTGCCTCGATGAGGCTCAGTTCATAAAGAACCCCCACGCGAAAACAACGAAGGCCCTCAAGGCACTTCCATCGGATCTCAGGCTCTGCCTGACCGGGACGCCGGTCGAGAACCTCTCCACGGATCTCTGGTCCATCGTGGACTTTCTCGTTCCCGGGCTCCTCGGGAATCTCTCACAGTTCACGCGTCGGTTTCCCAAGCGCCTGGCCTCGGGCCGCGCCACCGGGAACGGTGGTGGCGGCGGCGCCAGTAACGACGGCGCCGAGCGCCTGGCGCATCTGCGCCGCATCGTCTCGCCGTTCCTGCTCCGTAGAACCAAGGAGGCGGTTGCACCCGAGCTCCCGGCGCGGACGGAGACCGTGCTTACCTGCGAGATGGGCTCGCGG